>NZ_CAWUDN010000036.1:0-66732 GCF_963920915.1 Nostoc sp. PCC 9305 | reverse complement strand
AGTACAAAAGCACTATATTTTAGCGATCGCCTGTGCCAGTTGCGTAAGTCCTGACTATTTTTGCGAATGCGGATTAATCCACATCTTGGACATTCCATAGCAATCGCACTAATTCATATTTTGATTCTGCAACGCCAAATGCTGCTCTTTTTTTGTAAAAAATCGCCGATACAATTCACAACTTGCGATCGCTTTAGATCCAGAAAGTTTAATCAACCCCATACTGCTTAACTTATGAGTAAGGATGGGATCTAAGAGAATAGCTTCATTAGCATTCAGAACGTTATCAAAAGCTTGTGCTAACTCAGGCTGTTTTTGCAAGGTTGCCCAGTGACGCTGCAAGTGATAAGAATAAATTTTGCTAGCAGTGGGAGCAGTTTCTAGTAGTTGCGACAGAGTTACCTCGTTTCGACTTAGATGATAGAGAGCTAAATTTACTAGTGCCGGATGTCCCCCGACCATTGCCATTAATTGTCTAGCTCCTTCTCCATCTGTCCAATTGAGTCCATAGCGTTGGGCTAACTGTTGTACCTCTTCTTGGCTAAAGTTGTCTAACTGAATCGGTAATCCTACATTGAAAGGAGACTGATTAAGTTCAAGAGGAACATAAATATCTGTTGAGTGAACAACGACTAAACGAAGCTTTTGCCAAATCGGCAGTCTTTTTGCTTCTTCGTACCAAGAACGCAACAGAGGTAGAAAATCCTTCGCTACTTGGGGATGCTCGAAAATATGGTTCACTTCATCCAACGCCAAGATCAGGGGAGTATTAATTGACGCTAGTAGATATTCTTGAAAGTAGACGGTGCAGCTAACTTTACTTCCCAAATCTTCATCCCAATACTCGTCTAACATTGGTTGAAGCTGAAGCTGGCGGGCGATATTGGCACACAACCAGCGCAAAAGTTGATTCAAGTCGCTCAGAATTGTCTGCTCGACTTGTTCTAGATTCAAGCTGATAGTGCAGTAACCCTGGTGCTTGGCATAGTCAAGAATCCTCAGCGACAGTGAAGTTTTGCCCATTTCTCTGGGAGCTTTGATCCTGATTAACGCTCCTGGTTTCTTAATTTCTTGATAGATTTGCTCCTCAAGGTAAGAACGTTTGAGGTAAAAGGGAGAGGCGAGAGCAACTGAGCCGCTGGGGTAGGAAGGTGACGTATCCTGATTAACTGTGGGGGGAAATTGCGTCAGGTCTTCTTTCAAAAGTTTTGTATTTGGAGCTGCTTCAACGATGGCATAAGATTCCAGCAGCACCTGACAGTTTTTCTTGGTCACGCGCTGGCCAATGACCTCAGAAAGTCGCCCAAACAATTCTGGGGCAACAACATTGGTAAAGTAGCCAGGACTATAACCTGCCTCTATAGCTATTTGGTTATAAGTTTTATACTGCCAAATCCCACGCAGAATCAGATTTTCGGTGGAATTAAGGGGGCGATTGTGGCTCTCAATTAGCAGGCGATCAACAATCTCAAACAGACTATCAAGGTTCATAGAGATTACAGACAAATGCGACTAATAAAGATAACAGTAAAGACAACAGGAGTTACGCAAGTAACACAATATCTGCCATTTATTAGTACAATAGTATTGTTTAGACAAATTAAATTATCCAGAAGGATAGACCTCTTCTTTCACTTTCCAGATTAAACAAAAGTTTCGTAAATCAAACAAAAATAGATTCATAAATACGGTTCTGAACTCTCAATTTTCCCTGTTGCTTGACTACTAGCCCTGACAAAAGCAATTCTCTTTCCTCTGAACTATCAACTGCAATAATCTCTCCTTGATGCAAAATTTGACGGTAGAGTTCTAGTAACCGAACGGATTGTTTACTTTTGAGAAGGCGATCGCGGATGGTTCTTAAATGCTCTGGTTCATCCTGTGATTCCCAATTTTGTATTACCGACCTTTGCACCAAATTTTCAATCCATTCAGCTTCTCTATTGTTAGGGATAGGAGATGAAGAATTGCGGATAAATCTACAGAGCTTTTGAGTCAAAAAGGGCTGCCCATTAGTCCAGGCTAACACTTCTTTTAAAACTGTTTGAGGATTGCTCACATTCTCGGTCAATCCTTGAAGTAGAGGTTGCGCTTCATGCTCTTTAAACCCTTCTAATTGAATGGTCTGACCGATGTTAAAAGGCGTTCTTTGGTGATCAGTAATTAAGTCCCCAGGGGTAGCTACTCCAAAAAGAGCAAAGGTTAAACGTCGATACTCTGGATTAATACTACGCTGATTATAGCAAGAGCGAATTAGCGCAAAAAAGTCATTAACTGGGAATTTTAAACTTAAGAAGCTATCAATCTCATCGATAAAAATTATCAAGTTTTTAGCTATAGTATCATTTTCTTGAGTAACTTCTACTAGCAAAACTTCTTCAATAAATTGACTCAATATCTGAACTGAAGAAATATCTCCTTGCTCTTGCCACCAATTTTTTAGATTAACCTTTCTTAATAAACCAAAACTTCGCCATAGCTCTACTGTTAAGCCTTTGTACCATTGGTCAGGCGTGACGTTTTCGCTACCAATGCGGGTCAGATCGATCGCCCCGCAGCTAAATCCCTCATGCCGGAGGTGATGTATCATGCGTACCATCAGACTTGACTTGCCCATCTGCCGAGGATTGAGAATGTAACAAAATTCCCCGCGCTTCAATGCCTTATAGAGATAACGGTCTGCTGAACGCACAACATAAGTAGGGGCATCCATCGGCAAACTTCCTCCCACTTGATAGTCAAAGGTAGAGGGTTGTTCGCCACTTTTGAGTAACTCGTTTTCAAAGAGCAGTTTGGCTTGTGTGGCTTTGAGATTTTCTAGAGTTAGTGAGTTTAAAAATCTATGCCTATTCCTAATATTCAAATAGGCTTCGGTAGCTTTGAGAATTTCTAGGGTTTGTGAGAGTTCTTGAGTGCGCTCGTCTACTCTCATCTCTAGATTTCGGTTATCATCTTCTAACTGTCCGTAGAGACGGGCATTTTCAATGGAGATAGCAGCTTGAGCCGAAAGAATTCTTAAAACCTCAATGCGATCGCTGGTAAATGCATCTGTGGTTAAATTGTTTTCTAAATATAAAATACCGCTTAGTTTGCCTTGATTTAACAAAGGAGTACAGAGAATCGATTTTGGTTGAGTGGCGACAATGTAGGGATCGCGGATAAACTGTTCTTCAACGGTTGCGTTATTAAGTACTACATTTTCTTGAGTACGGACAACATAGTTAACGATCGCAACTGGTAGGATAGGTGTCTGGCGATCGCCATCTACAGAGTCAATGGGAAGCGATCGTAGTAGAGTCACATCATCAGAATCTACTATCCCTTCAGCTTCGATCGCCCATTTATGATCTTTTTCCAGTATCAGAAAGCCTTTTTGGGCACCTCCATTTTCAATTACAGTTTTCATTAACTTAGCCAGCAGTTGGTCTAGTTTAATTTCGCTAGCTAATACTTGAGAGGCTTTGGTAACTGTCATCAGATCGAGTACGTGGGGATTTGTACTACTAGTAGATTTAGTTGTATTAATGCTTTGGTCTTCTTTTCGGTTGTTTATATCCATTAGAAACTGTGGGTACTCCGATTCTAGGGCTTTAACTTTGGCTTTTGCACCCCAGCAACTATAACAATGATGGGCATTTTTCAGGTATAGTCGTCCTATTTCTTCTCTACCGAGAGAGATATAAAATTCTGCTGCGCGTTCATAAACTAGACTATTTTCATATTGCTGCAAATCATAGGCTTTAATAACTCCATTGGTATTTAATGAGTGGGTGATTTCATATTCCTGCTTGTATCGAGTTAGTTCTGAGATAGTTGGGTAGTTTTCCTTAAGAATCTTTAAAATAACGGGTTGATTATCAGGCTTGAGAATGGCTCGATAGACTAATGAATTAGCACTTTCATAGATTTTTTGAATAATCTGATAGTCTTTCATAGTGTTCCTAAGGAAATTCTTATTACAATACCTTCGCCAAAAGAAGAGGATGAGGAGAGAGGGCCGATGTAGTAGAGTTATTGTCTCTCACAACGACAACTCAAAAACCACAATCAGCCCATGTCCGATATCTTATCACTGCTACAATGCTTGCTACCGCAGATAAACGCTACGACGATGCGGCAATTGAACCAGATAATCCTGGCAATGTTAGCAATGAGCGGGCGAGTCACGATGCCCTTGAATATCACGTTGGACAGGTAGTGGTGGTAGTTATCGAACGATGTTGAGATTCTTTCATACGGTAATACCTTAGGCGACATTGTTTTGGGTATTCTTCCGCAAGCATTTATTTCGTGCAAATGAGGTATATTTGCTAGCAGGAGATGAAGTTGTAATAAGTAAATCAGGGAAACAAACTTATGGGCTGGATAGATTTTTTTCTAGCCTGGCTAGCAAACCCATATTAGGGCTATCTTTTTTTACATTATCATTAGTCAGTGTTGAGCAAAGGCACTCGTTTCCGATTCAGATAGAACAGGTGATAAAGAGCGATATAGAAAAAAGTAGCCCGTCACCAATCAAAGAAATAAAACCGCAAGAGAAACGTGGGCGTGGACGACCGAAGGGGAGTAAAAACAAGAATAAAACCCAGGTAATTCTCACATCTGAATTAGTCCGAATTCAGAAAATGATTAAGTCGCTATTTAAGTTATTAGCTAAATTTATTCCCCTTACTTACTTAGTGTTAGATGGACGCTTTGGGAACAACAATGCCTTGCAGATGGCTCGTCAAGTTAACTTGCATATAATTTCTAAGCTTCGCTATGATTCGGCATTATATATACCTTATCAACGCCCTGACCCCAATAGTTGCTCTCGTCGTAAATACGGGGATAAGATTGACTACAGTAACAATACCGTTGCCAAAATAAGAGCATGAAGAGGTAGGGCGTTTCGTAGTAGAGTTATTGTCTCTCACAACGCTTGCGGGGCTACAAAAAGGGCTAGGATGCAGATAGAATAAGCCTCATAGCCCTCTCTCCTTGCTGATAGTACTTACGCTTATTAGGACTGAATCTCAATAATTCAGCGACTAACTCATAAGAATTTTCCATGAAATTGACCGACACCGGAGGATGCAAAATCTTTGCTGGAACAAGCTAACCCTGTGGGTGATGCGCCTCCAGGCATCAAACAGGCGGAAATTGAAGAGTTACTCAGCAAAATTACAGAGATTGAGTCTTATTTAGAACTATTTGCTAGAGAGCGATCGCATTCTCTTTCGCAATCCCATCGGCGAGTCAGAGCCATCACCCAAGAAGGACAGATTCAGGTTAAACCCCAGCTACCAATGGATATTCTAGGGGTTTATATTCTCCAGGCTGGGAAAATTCGTAATTCGTAATTCGTAATTTTTTAGACAATTTTTAATATTAGGTGTGTGAGAGATGAGTGTAGCAGGGATTACTTTAGCAGGTGTTCAGATTGAAGGGAATTTGCTAGCAGCAGATATTACTGCCGAATTGCTGGCAGGTAATGCCAAAGGGCAAGCACCAGAGGATTTTGATTTTACCAAAACTGACAAGCTAGCAGATGAAATTGCGATCGCATGGGGTGATGCTAAAGCTTATTGGGCAGCATTTCAACGGCAATTAGACAGGTTAGATGCAGATGATACCGCTACCAGCGTCACCCGCGAACTGTGGGTAGTTCCTTTACTACGAAGTCTCGGATATAACCCTGTTTACACTGCTAAAGCTGAAGTCGTGGAGGGACAAACTTATGCGATTTCTCATCGTGCGGAATTAGGCGAAAACAAGCCACCTATCCACATTATTGGTTGTCGAATCAAGGTAGATCATCGTCCTCCCAGTGGCACACCCAGGTTATCAGCACACGCACTTGTGCAGGAGTATCTTAACAAGACGGAACATCTGTGGGCGATCGCACACAAGCCGTGATTACTGCTGTTAAGCGCGGGATTGTCAGTTTGTAGGAAGTTGTACTAAAGTTGGAATCCAAATTTCAACTTTAGTTGGAGCCAACATTCCATTTTGAGATGGACTGATTTATCAATCACTCTATTGAGCAAAAGTTTCAACTTTTAGGGGACGACAAGTTAAAGTTAATTGCATATATTTGTTTGTACAGAAAGCCGCCAAAGCTTCAACAAAAGTATGTAAACGTTTAGTTGCTCACTGGCGGCGAAATCCTTTAGTTAATTGATGCCAAAGAATATTTAGAATTGGTAAAAAAGGCGGGATAGAATTATGGATGTTTGGAATTTGGCTAAAGGTTTAGGAGTCGTAATCGTTGGTGCAATAGCTTTCTCTGGAAACTCTGCTATTGCCAAAAATAATCCGAGTGTGACTCTAGAAAATAATTTGAATGCACCTACCTTAAACACAGCGATTAAAAAGCACAATACATTAGGAGACGATGCCCTGAAAATTAATTACAGCATCAAACAAACTCAATCTCAAAATAGAAATGCTGCTCTAGATAAGAAAAAAACTTTGCTAGCAAGCTGCCGGGGATTTTGCTTGTGAGCGTGTTTTTAAACCTTAGAGGATGTTTGAAAAGTATTTTTGGTAACTTCTGAGGCTCGGAAACCTAACCCCCTAGCCCCCCTTCACTACAAGGGAATGGGAATTTCAAAGCCTCTCTCCGCTTGTCTAACGGCAGGCTGACGCCAACGGGGAGAGGAATGGAAGTGGGGTTTTTGGTATACTTTATTACATTTTGTTAACGCACCATCTAATTTTCTTCTGAATGACTTAGGCCTTTCCAAAAACTAGATTTTAGCTCAGGTAGTACAAGGATTTCAGAAGAGATCGCTGGCGATGAGCATTTTCTTCTTCGGAGGTTTCAGTGAGTTTTGACCGCGATCGCGGTTTGTTATTCGTCCCACCTTCAACACAAGATCACATAAAAGGTATGGTGAATGCCACAGTTGTGCTTGTGATGTATGGGGACTATGAATGTTCTCAGAATGCGGACGTTTTCAGGCTGATTAAAGTCATTGGGCGACAGCTTAGTGTTTCTTTGGGGGAAAATTATTTGTGCTTCATTTTCCGTCACTTTCCCCAGGTACAGATTCATCCACATGCTCAACGGGCAGCAGAAGCCGCAGAAGCAGCAGCGGCTCAAGGGCAGTTTTGGCAAATGCATGAGATGCTGTTTATCCATCAACAGGAATTGGGAAATGGCTATCTAGTCGAGTATGCCAATCGTTTAGGACTTGATATTTCTCAATTTTTGCAGGATTTATCCAAGGGAGCGTATGTCAATCTGATCAATGCGGATATTGAAGGTGGACTGCAAAGTGGAGTGGAGGCTGCGCCCGCTTTGTTTATTAATGGAATTCGCTATCTCGATCGCTGGACTGTTGAGCAGATAATGGCAGCCATTGTGGCTGCAAATGATTAAGGTTTTTGATGCTTATCCCAACAAGTATTTCATAACTTCTATACGGACGGCAAGAATTAGAGATTTCAGCAATTTAGCAAGAATACAGAGGCGATCGCCATGATAGTTTTTACATGGAAAAAAGTTCAAAAATTGTTGCTGTGGTTATTTGCATTAAGTGTTGTCGTTGGAATATCAATGCATCCAACACCAGCCACCTCTAAGGAATTACCTCAAACGTCCAACTCTAAACCTGCGATCGTTCTCGTTCATGGGGCTTATGCTGACGGTACATCATGGCAACACGTTATTCCATTGTTAGAGCAGGATGGCTACAGAGTGACTGCTGTGCAGATTCCGCTCACTTCTCTTGCTGATGATGTGGCAACAACGAAGCGGGTGATTGAGAATCAGAAGGGTTCTGTTGTAGTAGTTGGACATTCCTATGGTGGAAATGTAATCACGGGTGCGGCGGCTGGCAATCCACAGGTGAAAGCTCTGGTTTATGTTAATGCTTTCGCACCAGATGCCGGTGAAAAGACGAGTGATTTGAATAAAAGGTACGCAGCACCTCCGATTAGTACGGCAATTGTGTCTGATGCTGCAAACTTTCTCTATGTCGATCGCGGCAAGTTTCACGAATTCTTTGCCCAAGACGTATCAAAGGCTGAGGCACGAGTGATGGCAGCAACCCAAAAGCCGATCGCCAGCGCCGCATTTGAGCAATCAGTGAATGAAATCGCCTGGAAAACGATTCCTTCCTGGTTTATCGTCACTCAGAGCGATCGCGCCATCAACCCTGAACTTCAACGATTTATGGCTAAACGGATTAATGCTAAGACAACCGAAGTTAACTCCAGTCATGTTCCTTTTATCTCTCATCCAAAAGAAGTTACCAAAGTGATTGAAGCAGCCAGCACTGCTGTGAACTAATCACAATTTTAAGAGAAGCATTTTCTCGGTACATACAAATAGAACAGACCTAATTATTGACTTTAGGAGATCCGATCGTGCCGACTCAAAATACAAGCATCACTGAAGTTGATGGCAGTCAACCCTTACTGCATCAACATGGATATGAAATTCAGCAGTATGGTACTCTTCGTGATTTGCCAATTGTTCTCAACCCCAGTGCCCGCAGCGAAAGTTGTGTTTTAGTCAATCAAATTTTGGCAGATACGATTATTCTCTATCACCTTTACAAGAAACATCACTGGTTGATGCGCGGACATACGTTTTATCAACTGCATTTGTTACTCGACAAACACGCCAGCGAACAAATTGAGTTAATTGATGCACTAGGCGAACGAGTACAAACACTCGGAGGCGTGGCGTAGACGCTTTGCGGCTTGTCATCAGACATCGCTGACCCGCGTCATGTAGCAGAAGTCACTAAGATTAAGCGTCCGCCGAACGGTGTTGAGGAAGTACCTGTGATGTTGTCGCGGTTACTAGAAGCTCACGAATTGATCATTGGGGAATTGAGAGGGGCGATCGATAAAACAGCAGCAAATCAAGATAGTGGCACAAATGATTTATTAGTGAGCCAAGTCCTGCGAACCAATGAGACGCAAGTTTGGTTTCTGGCAGAGCATTTGGTGGATACACCATTGGTACGCAGTTAAATTCAGCAGATCGGGTGTTGTAAATGAATAACTAACAGTATTTCAGCGATCGCTCTTTAATCAGTTCATTCTTGACTCCATTTATCCATTGTAGATAACAGAGGAAGAGAACTTTATGACTAATTATGACTACATTGTAATTGGTGCAGGTTCGGCCGGATGCGTTGTCGCCAACCGTCTGACAGAAGACAGCGACGCAACTGTGTTACTACTTGAAGCGGGTAATCCCGATACGAAACCAGAAATTCACATCCCAGCGCAATGTCTCAGTCTACTAGGTTCTGAGGTGGACTGGGCATATTTCTCCCAATCAGAACCCTACCTGAATAACCGCAAAATTTTTTGTCCCCGTGGCAAAGTCCTGGGCGGCAGCAGTTCGATTAATATCATGATTTATCTGCGGGGTAATTCTCACGATTATGACCACTGGCAGTCATTGGGGAATCCCGGTTGGTCGTACCTTGATGTTTTGCCCTACTTCAAGAAATCAGAACACTTCTCACGAGGCGCGTCTGAATTTCACGGGGTCGATGGAGAGTTGAGTGTCACCGATCTGATTGCGCCTGCTGTGGTATCCCAACGTTTTGTAGACGCAGCAGTGGAACTAGGATATGACCACAATCCCGATCCCAATGGAATGCAGCAGTCAGGAGCAGGACTCTATCAGTTGACGATCGAGGATGGTAAACGCCACAGCGCCGCCGCTGCCTTCCTGTTACCCATTTTCCAGCGTCCCAATTTGACTGTAACCACAGGAGCGTTGGTAACTCGCTTGTTGTTTGAGGGTACCCGCACTATTGGGGTAGAATACCTGCACGAGGACATGCTGCACCAGGTTAGGGTAAACTCCGAAGTGATTTTAAGTGCTGGCGTATTCGATTCGCCCAAGCTGCTGATGCTTTCCGGTATTGGTGATGCAGAACACCTGCAAACTTTGGGAATTTCGGTAGTGGCTGATTTGCCTGGTGTCGGTCAAAACCTCCAAGACCACCCTGTTGTGTCCGTGGCACACGAGGCAACTCAGGATTTACACACGGCAAGCAGCAGTAGTGTCGCTGAAGCTGGCTTGTTTTTGCATACTCCGGGTAATCTGGATGCCGCGCCAGATTTACAGTTTCTCTTCGGCCCAGTTGTGTTGGCACCGCCTGGTTATGCCCACTCTGGCTTAGGATTTACAAGTCTCGTCTGTTTAACTCATCCTCAAAACATTGGTAGTGTCAGTTTGCGTTCCCCCGACCCCAAAGACACACCGATGATTCAAATGAACTTTCTCCAAAGTGAAACTGATGTGCAAAAGTTAGTTGTCGGGATTAAATTACTCCGTAACTTGTTCGGTGCAAGTGCTTTGGATGAGTTTCGCGGTAAGGAAATCGCTCCAGGTGCTGACAAGCAGAGTGATGCAGCACTCGAAGCTTACATTCGGGACACTTGCAGTACTGTGTGGCATCCGGTTGGCACTTGCAAAATGGGCATTGACCCAATGGCAGTGGTCGATCCTGAGTTGCGGGTACATGGGGTTGAGGGATTGCGAGTTGTTGATGCCTCCATCATGCCAACAATCACCACGGGAAATACGAACGCACCCACCATCATGATTGGTGAGAAAGCAGCAGATTTAATTAAAGCAGGTCGCAAAGCACGAACGGTTCTCAGCAAATCTAACGTCCAAAATCCGGCGTATTCATCTATTTAGAAACGAGCGATTGTCTTTGATCAATCTCTAAAGGAATACACAATGGTACTGATTACAACACCATTCGGACGACATTCCACCGCCGCCGAGGTCGTAGAAGGAATTGATCTTTCCGGCAAGCGGGCGATCGTTACGGGAGCCGCATCGGGCATCGGCGTAGAAACGGCGCGGGCACTGGCTCAAACTGGAGCGATCGTCACTCTAGCTGTGCGTAACACCGATGCTGGAGCGCAAGTCGCAGCTGACATTATGGCTACTACTGGGAACCGGAATATTCATGTTGCTTTGCTTGATTTAAGCGATCGCAACTCAATTGCCAAGTTCATTGCTGCCTGGCGTGGGCCGCTGCACATCCTTGTTAATAATGCAGGGGTAATGGCACTGCCCGAACAGCGGACACCCGAAGACTGGGAGATGCAATTTGCCACTAACTATCTCGGACACTTTGCCCTAGCGCTCGGACTACACGACGCTCTCGCTGCCGAGGGTGCCGCCCGTATCGTATTGGTTAGTTCTAGCGGACACCTGATGTCGCCCATTGTGTTCGATGATATTCACTTCATGTTCCGTCCTTACGATCCGTGGTTAGCGTATGGACAGTCCAAGACCGCAAGCATCCTCTTTGCTGTGGGTGCTACTGCGCGCTGGTTCAAAGATGGCATTACCGCTAATGCCCTGATGCCTGGGGCGATCGCAACCAACCTCCAGCGTCATACGGGCGGTCTTAGAACCCCACCTGAGCGGCAGAAGACAATAGCGCAGGGTGCGGCAACTTCCGTTCTGTTGGCAACCTCTTTGCTACTAAAGGGCGTTAGCGGACGCTATTTCGAGGACTGCAATGAAGCCACTCTCGTCACCAACGGGAACGGCTATATAAGCGGAGTTGCCCCCTACGCCCTGAACCCAGACAATGCCGATCGGCTCTGGAATGAATCGTTGCGCCTGCTCGCTTGACCTGTTAGTAACAGTGAGCTTCACGCTGTTGATGAACGAATTACCGGTCGTAAACCTGCCAACCTTTCGTCCATCATGCCCACGAGCACCACGGGAAATACGAACGTACCTACTATCATGATTACTGAGAAGGCAGCAGATTTAATTAAAGCGGAGCGTACCTCGCAAAGTCTTCCCAACAAGCTTAATGTTAAAAATTTGTCACACTTGTCTATCTAAAAACTGCATGAAAGCCTGCCTTATCTGAACCGCAAACTTGAGCATTCGTAATACAATTCATTCATTAGAAGCATCTATTCCATGACAAAATCATTCTGGCTTCTTGGTTCTCGCCTCACTATCCTCGCCGATCGCACCACGACTGACGGTAAATACGACCTGATTGAGGGCTATTTCACTCCTGGTACACAGACTCCACCCCATCGCCATACACGCTATTCCGAACAACTTTATGTGCTGGAAGGAGAGTTTACTGTCTGGGCAGGTGAAAACAAGGTTGTGCTCTGACTAGTTCCCAGCCTCTAGGCTGGGAACCCATTCTGGGAGGCTCCGCCTCCAGGAGCTTGACAAGAGGCAGAGCCTCTTTTAAATACATTCCCAGCCTCCAGGCTGGGAACAAGACGACCAAGCCTTTGGGCTTTTCTTAGTGCCATTCGTAACTGACCGCTTTAAACCCAACAATCAAAGGATTAACATTATGACAAAACTAGAAGGAAAAATCGCCCTTGTCACGGGTGGCAACAGTGGCATCGGTCTTGCCACAGCTAAACAGTTTGTTGCTGAAGGTGCTTATGTTTACATCACGGGTCGTCGCCAAATCGAACTGGATGCTGCTGTAGAAGCCATTGGTAAAAATGTTACGGCTGTGCAGAGCGATGTTTCTAATCTGGCAGACCTCGATCGTCTGTTTGCCACCATCAAGCAAGAGCAAGGACACCTCGATATCATCTTTGCTAATGCTGGCGGTGGACAAATTGCGCCACTTGGAGCAATCACTGAGGAACACTTTGACAAAACATTCAACGTAAACGTCAAAGGTTTGCTGTTCACTGTACAAAAGGCACTGCCACTGTTGCCAGAGGGTGCTTCTATTATCCTGAATGCTTCGATTACTTCTATAAAAGGTACGCCAGCTTTCAGTGTTTACAGCGCCACCAAAGCCGCCGTGAGATCATTTGCTCGGAATTGGATACTCGACCTCAAAGAACGCAAGATCCGAGTGAATGCCATTAGCCCTGGTGTGGTCCCGACTCCTGGTTACGATCATCTGGGATTGAATGACCAGCAGTTGCAAGAATTTGTAGACAGCCAAGCCAGCGCCATCCCACTAGGACGAGTCGGCAAACCCGATGAGATTGCCAAAGCCGTTGTTTTTCTGGCTTCAGATGACAGTAGCTTTGTGAACGGCATTGAGTTGTTTGTTGATGGTGGTATGGCACAGATTTGAAGTCTAAAAGAAGTTAAAGCTGGCGGGACTACTTTCAGGAGCAGATCCATCGTCAGGATGTGAGATAGATCGACCTGTCGTAAAACGCCATCATGTCACTTTTATCACTTATAAGGAGTAATTTCATGACGACATATCGCACAGTTTCCATCGATGGTTTAGATATCTTCTACCGTGAAGCGGGTTCCCGTGATAATCCAACGATTCTGTTATTGCACGGCTTTCCAACTTCCTCTCACATGTTCCGTAATCTCATACCTGCCCTCGCTGATAAATTCCATCTCGTTGCACCCGATTATCCTGGCTACGGCAACAGTTCAATGCCAACTGTAAATGAATTTGATTACACGTTTGATCGCTTGGCTGAGATTGTAGAAAAATTCATTGCTGCGATCGCTCTCAAAAAGTACAGTCTTTATGTGATGGATTATGGCGCACCGATAGGCTATCGGATTGCCGCTAAATATCCAGAGCGCGTGCAATCTCTGATTGTTCAAAACGGGAATGCCTACGAAGAAGGTCTGCGCGAATTTTGGGAACCGATTAAGGCATACTGGCAAGAGCGATCGCCTGAAAATGCTGAAAAGCTCAAATATCTTGTCACCCTGGAAGCGACGAAGTGGCAATATACCAACGGTGTTCGCAATCTAGAAGCGATCAGCCCCGATACCTGGACTATCGATCAACATTTCCTCGATCGCCCCGGCAACGATGAGATTCAACTGGCACTGCTGTATAGCTATGGTACGAATCCACCATTATATCCGCAATGGCAAGAGTATTTTCGCAAATATCAGCCACCAACTCTGATTGTTTGGGGTAAGAATGACTACATCTTTCCTGCTGACGGTGCTTATCCCTACCAGCGTGACTTGAAAGACGTTGAGTTGCATTTACTCGATACCGGACATTTTGCCCTGGAAGAAAAAGGCGATGCGATCGCAGACCATATTGCTCAATTTCTCGCCTCACGACTGCAACCCGTCTCTGTCTAATTGAGTGCAAAAGTTGCTGGGCGATCGCTCAAAATGTCTAAGGAGTAATGGCATGACCACATTTCACACAGTTTCGATCAATGGTTTAGATATCTTTTACCGAGAAGCTGGTTCCCGCAGTAATCCGACAATTCTGCTGTTGCACGGCTTTCCAACCTCCTCTCACATGTTTCGCAACTTGATATCTGCCTTAGCCGATCGCTTCCATCTTGTTGCCCCTGATTATCCAGGTTTTGGCTATAGTTCCATGCCCACGGTGGACGAGTTTGATTACACTTCGATCGCCTTACCGAAGTAATGGCAGGCTTTATCGCTGCGATCGGATTAAACCGCTATAGTCTTTACCTGATGGATTATGGCGCTCCCATTGGCTATCGATTAGCAACGCAGCATCCTGAGCAGATTGAGACGCTGATTGTGCAAAATGGCAATGCCTACGAGGAGGGACTCGGTGATTTCTGGGAGCCTATGCGCGCTTTTTGGCAGAATAAGACACCCGAAAATGGCGATCGCGTGCGACAGGCTCTGACAAGCAAGGGCACGAAATGGCATTATACCACTGGAGCCAGGAATCTAGAAAACATCAGTCCCGATACCTGGACTCTGGATCAGGCACTCCTCGATCGCCCTGGCAATATAGATATTCAATTGGCATTAAAATACGACTACCAGTCCAATGTGCAGTTATATCCACAATGGCAAGCTTACTTGCGCCAATATCAACCACCCACGCTAATTGTATGGGGCAAAAATGACCAGGGCTTTTTAGTCGAGGGAGCTTATGCCTACAAACGCGACTTAAAAAACCTGGAGTTTCATTTGTTTGATACGGGGCATTTTGCTCTGGAAGAAGATGGAGACGCTATCGCAGACCATATTCACCGCTTTCTGACCACTTACGTTGTAGAGAACACCAAGCTAACCACTAGTAACAAATAGTTTTGGCTCTTAAACGATGTCGGTAAAAAGTGATTGTCATTACTACAATTACTACTGATCAAGCAACAGTGTTAGATCAATTAACTTAACAGTGCCATCTCAACAGATTGTTTACAAGTTATTAAAGGAGAATGTCATGGTTGCTCAAGCAAACTCGCAAACAGCAAAAATTCTGGAAGTTGCCGATGATCCACGTCTTTCCAAAGGAGTAAAGGAATTTTTGAAAGTGCTGAATTCAGGGGGTGTGGCGCTGGAGAAACTCACTCCAATCGAAGCACGTCAAGTTCTTGCGGATGCACAAGCTTCTGTTTCAGTAGACCTTTCAGGCATTGAAGAATCCGAAAAGACGATTACTGCTGATGGTTATTCAATTACCCTCAATATTGTACGACCTGAAGGCGTCAAAGGCACATTGCCTGTTTTCATCTTTATTCATGGTGGTGGTTGGGTGCTGGGTGATTACCCAACACACAAGCGCATGGTTCGCGATCTGGTTGTGCTTTCAGGGTTTGCAGGTGTCTTTGTCAACTATACTCGCACGCCAGATGCTCAGTACCCACAGGCAATCAATGAAATTTATGCTGCTACCAAATGGGTTGCCGAGCATGGTGAGGAGATTGGGGTGGATGGCAAGAATTTGGCAGTCGTTGGCAACAGTGTCGGCGGCAACATGACAACTGTCACTGCTTTGAAAGCGAAAGAAAAAGGAGGGCCACACATCAAGCTGCAAATCCTGATGTGGCCTATTGTAGATGCTGATTTTGAAACGAATTCTTATCACCAATTTGGCGATCAGCGTTTTCTGACAGTACCAACGATGAAGTGGATGTATGATATGTACATCGCTGATCCAGAAAAGCGCAAAGACATCCATGCTTCTCCCCTACAGGCGACGCTTGAGCAACTCAAAGGCTTGCCTCCAGCATTAATTGTGGTTGCAGAGAGCGATATTTTGCATGACGAAGGCACAGCCTACGGACGCAAGCTCGATGAAGCTGGGGTCGAGGTGACAACGGTGCAGTACAACGGTATGATTCATGACTTCGGACTGCTCAATGGTTTAGCCGAACTGCCACAAGTCCGCTCTCTATTTGTTCAAGCTGCTGCCCAATTGAAGAAATATCTGCAATAGGATGTTCCCTACCTGCGGGGACATGGATCAACCAGTTTTCTCAACAGCGCCACACCACGCTCCGGGCAGCAAGCCGCGATTGGTGTTGATGCGATCGCCTTGATGGATGCATTACAGCTGAACCGTGCTGTGCTTGCTGGCTATGACTGGGGTGGACGAGCCGCTTGCGTTGTTGCGGCTCTTTGGCCTGAACGATGCACAGGTCTGGTGTCCGTCAATAGCTACCTGATCCAGGATATTGCTAAAGCAGGGTTGCCACTTTCACCCGCGATCGAATCTGGTATCTGGTACCAATATTATTTCCAGACCGAGCGCGGACGCGCCGGATTGACGGCTAACAGACGTGAGATTGCAAGGATTCTCTGGACTCGCAATTCGCCGAACTGGCACTTTGACGAGGCAACGCTCGATCAACACGCCAGCGCCTTCGACAACCCCGATTATGTGGAGGTCGTCATTCATTCCTACCGCCATCGCCTTGGACTTGCTGCTGGCTATCCCATGTATGAGGAACTTGAGCAGCGACTCGCCGCGCAACCGACCATTACGGTGCCGACGATCACGCTGGACGGGGACGCAGATGGTGTTGTGCCAGCAACCGATGGGAAATCGACGACAGCGAAGTTTAGCGTTTTGGATGTTGACATTAGTAAATGCTTCGACCGCATTAATCACGATGTACTTCTCAAAAAATTAAATACCTATCCAACCTTACGAAGACAAATTCGAGCTTGGCTAAAAGCTGGTTTTATGGATGGGAAAAGTCTGTTCCCAACCGACGAAGGCACACCACAAGGCGGGGTGATATCACCTCTTCTTGCGAATATTGCCTTACACGGACTAGAGGAATTGATTATGGGATTAGCCCCAAAATTCGACATGAAGCGACCCGATAATACTCAAATGAGTGTCAGAGATAAGCTGAAATCGATTTCATTAATCAGATACGCAGATGACTTCGTGGTAGTTCATCAGAATTTAGAAGTCATAAAACTGTGTAAAACAGAGATAGAGAAGTGGTTAAGTGACATTGGGTTAGAACTAAAACCGAGTAAAACAAGACTTGCCCATACCCTGAACAAACTAAAAGACGAAGGGGAGCATCCCAGTTTTTATTTAGCGAGCAAAGATTAATCCATTGAGATAAGCACAACGATGAGCTAAGACTTGAGGAACGTTATCAGATTTCCATTGTGCGCCAGAAATTTTGGTTCGACGGTCAATCTGTTTAACAGTAGACTCAATAGCACCAGAACCAATGGAACAGATTTGTTCTGCTTGATAATATTGGTAATTGACAATCCGGTGTCGATGTTTCTCAAGGTAAGCACAGAAATTCAAAGCTTGTTTTAGCTGACAGTCAGCAAAAACAGCGATAGCATCATCAACTTTTCCTTGCAAGAGTTGGGTTTTAGCCTGATTGAGCCGTTGATTAGAACCGCCAATCTTATGTAGGTTTTCCATCAGATGAAACCAATCAAGTACCTCCCGACGTTGGTGTTCAGGAGCAAAATCGCGGACAATATTCCAAATACCATCATGGCCATCGCCAAGACAGGTCAAGATAGGAGCAAGTGATTGGCTTTTGACCCAATCAATTACAAGACTATTTTCTTGAAATGAGGCAGCAACCGCCTGTTTTTCATGTAAGCAGGTAGCTTTATAACCCTTCCAATCACACACTTGTCCCTTGATTGTACGAATGCGGATATTTCCCCCATCCACACTCAATTCCTCCAAGGTTGATTCTACTTGCGGTAATTCAAAATTTTGACGATGTACTAGTCGTTGCTGCACACTTTTTGATACTTCTACACCAGTTAAATATTCAATATCTTCTGCCGCACGTTGATACGATACCGACGCGCTAATTCGTAAACAACAAGCTTCTAGATATGGACTCAATTGATTATGGGGTCTAATTTCTAGCTTTTGTGCTTGAGAGTTTGTAATTGGCAGTTCTCCAATAATACTTTTTATCTTTCGTTTATATCCGCTGCTTTCTCCTGTGGCATTTTCGATAAAAAAACCCCTACTTCTAGCATGACATATTCCTGCATTTGAGAGCGTACTACTTCTTCTATTTTTGCCAAACTTGTGAGTTGCTCACTCGTAGTACTTTTGTACAGTATCTTTGCTATTGCACGAGAATATTCTTTTATCTGTTGTTCTTCTTCAGGAGTCATTGATACACCTAGTCTTGATGACTTTATTATCCCTTCCTGATGTCCCCTTACTTCCTGACTTCCGTTTTCTGTAACAAACCTTCCCAGTTATTTATTTGTTTTGGAATAATAAAAACTGGGATGCACCCTATGCGCTCACTGCTATAACTACTTCACAGATGGAGATTCGATTGAAGTTGACCACCGTGTTCCTACATCCATTGGTGGACGGAACTCATACGAGAATTGGCAACTACTCCATCGACATTGCCATGATAAAAAGACTGCCCTTGATGGTAGTCTCGGTAAGAAATTAGCACATTAATAGTGTTAAACCTAAGCCACCTGTGGAACCCGTAAACTAACGGGGAAAACGATATGTTGGCAACGACGTACTGATGACAACAGCCGTTTTACTGAGGAGCGGAATGATGGGAAACTATCACGTTCCGTTTTGGAGAGCAGTGAAGGGGGTAACTCCTTCACTGACTTTAATTACCTGTTTTTTACAGATACTCTACCAAAGGTGAGTTGCAGATTATAATTTACTTCTAAAATAGAAGAATGCTGTCAACTCCCACTCAACTATTGCGACTATCTCAAGGACAACTTAACTTACTAGAAACTTGTCCGCGTAAATTTCAACATACCTATCTAGAAAAACTCAATTCCCCCTCAAATCCAGAACAAGAAGAACGGCAAACTTTGGGTAGTCGTTTTCACTTGCTAATGCAACAGCGAGAAATGGGTTTGCCAATTGATAGTTTCCTGCAAGCAGATGCTCAACTGCAAAGCTGGATGCTAGGTTTTGCTGATGCAGCGCCAGAAATCTTAACCACTGCATCTGATAATCAAACTTTCCGTGAAAGCGAACACTACCGCACTTTGCAAGTTCAGGATTATTTGCTCACAGTTATCTATGATTTATTGATTGCAGATAACCAACAAGCTCAAATTCTCGACTGGAAAACTTATCCTAAACCACCCAATAAACGCAAGTTAGAATCAAACTGGCAAACACGGCTTTATCTGTATGTATTGGCAGAAACTAGCGACTATTTGCCAGAAAATATTTCTATGACTTATTGGTTTGTTCAATCTGAGGGTAAACCGCAAAATATTAAATTTAATTACAGTACTGCTCAACATACACAAACAGGAAAGAAACTTAATCAACTATTAAGTCGGTTAACTCATTGGCTGGAAAATTATCAAAATAACCAGCAGTTTCCCCAAGTGGTGGAGGGTAGCAAAACCTGTGATTATTGTCAGTTTGCCAAACGGTGCGATGCCCACGGCGGTAAACTACGCACACAAGCTACTAAAGAAGCAATGAAAGACTCATTGCCAAATTTTGACAGTATTCAAGAAGTCTCACTCAACCCTATAAATTAGAGGATGTTTGTAAAATCCAATCGGGGTATAAAGAAGCTATAACTTTTAAATTTATGTAAATTTATGTCAACCTTTGACGAAACTGAAGCAATTTATGTGCGCGAATTAGGAATTGATGACATTGCTGCCGTTTACCACTTGGGAGAAGGGTTATTTACCAGTGATTTATATCCTTATTTATACCGCACCTGGGACGAATGGGAGGTAATTGGACTTTACAACACCGATCCAGAATATTGTCTTGTGGCTGAAACAGAGGGGGAATTAGCAGGATTCGTTTTGGGAACGATCATCACCAAAGCATCCTGGACTTATGGATATATTTTATGGCTGGGAGTTAGTCCAAAATATCAGCGTCGGGGAGTTGCAGACAAGTTGGTTGATAAAGTCGTCGCTCGGATGATTGAAGATGGGGCGCGGTTTATGCTGGTAGACACTGACCCCACCAATACTTCAGCATTAAAGTTTTTTAACCGCAAAGGTTTTGGTAATACTCGCCAGCATATTTTCTTGTCGATGAATTTAAGCAAGCACGAATATTATGGCAGATTAATTGATTACGAACACCAAAAAGCTGAAAGAGCTGGTTACAAGCGATCGCGTCCAGCAATTCGTGCCCGGAAAGCTGATAGTGTTGCTAATGAAGTCGTCCTCAATCCTCTAGTGAATGAATCTCAAATAACTGAGGATCAATCCCCAATCCAATAAAAGCTAGAGTAGCCCTTTCAAGCTGGGTAAAATTTTGGGGTAATAATTTCTCTTTTCTCCGTGTTCTCTGCGCCTCTGTGGTTGAATAAATTACTTTTAAACCGCAGAGGTATAGAAAACGCAGAGAGAAAAGCATGATGGCGATTGTTAATTTTGAATTTAGAGCAAAGTGGCGTGACTTATGTGTATAGAATTTGGGCGGGAAATCTGCGGCAATCTTGACATTGCAGAATCGCGGGAGTGGTTAGTTACTAACGGTATTGGTGGTTACGCCTCTGGGACTGTGGCTGGTTTGTTGACTCGCCGCTATCACGGACTACTGGTAGCAGCATTAAAACCACCTTTGGGTCGCACTTTAATGCTGGCAAAACTAGATGAAACTGTATTGTATGGCGTTAGCCCAGCTCCTCCGCAGGAGGCTCGCTCTTATTCTCTAGACACCAATCGTTGGGCTGATGGTATTGTCAGTCCCCAAGGTTATCAAAATATTGAACGTTTTTCTCTGGAAGGTACAATTCCTGTATGGTCTTTTGCTGTTGCTGATGCCTTATTAGAAAAACGGGTGTGGATGCAACAAGGCGCGAACACAACTTATGTTCAATATACTTTGCGTCGTGCCACTCAACCGCTAAAGTTGACGCTCAAAGCAATAGTCAACTACCGCGATTATCACAGCGACACTCAAAGTAATGGTTGGCAAATGTCTGTTGAGGAGGTAGAACAGGGGATTTGTGTAACTGCTTATCCGGGTGCTGTACCACTATATCTACTGAGTGATTCACCTAAAGGCGATGCCTACGGCGGCAAGCTACGCAACGCTTCGCGCCCTAGTGTATCTGTTGTCCACGATTGGTATCATGGTTTTGACTTAGCAGTTGAACGCTATCGGGGATTGAGAGATAAAGAAGACCACCTCCACGCCGCCACCTTTGAAGTTACACTGAATCCTGGGGAAGCGATCGCCTTTGTAGCCAGCACAGAAAAACAACCAAATCTCAACGGTGAAGCTGCACTCAAGTTACGTCGCGCTCAAGAGCAGAAGTTAACAGGATTTTGGAAAACTAATCGACCCCTGAAAACTAAGGAATCACCTAGCTGGATCGACCATCTAGTACTAGCTGCTGACCAGTTTATTGTCGATCGCTCATTACCAGAAGACCCCTACGGCAAAACCATCATCGCCGGTTATCACTGGTTTAGCGACTGGGGACGCGACACGATGATTAGTCTACCTGGTTTGACAATTTCCACTGGTCGTCCAGAGGTAGCACGCTCAATTCTTCGCACTTTTGCCAGATACGTAGACCAGGGAATGTTACCTAATCGCTTTCCCGATGTGGGTGAGCAACCAGAATATAATACAGTCGATGCCACTCTCTGGTACTTTGAAGCAGTCCGCGCCTACTACAGCGCTACAGATGATGATACTTTGCTTGGTGAACTCTTTCCCATACTTGCAGACATCATTGATTGGCACTGTCGCGGTACACGCTACAACATCCATCTTGATGCCGCCGATGGCTTACTTTATGCCGGCGTTGCAGGCGTACAACTGACCTGGATGGATGCCAAGGTTGACGATTGGGTAGTTACACCCCGAATTGGCAAACCGATTGAAGTTAATGCTCTCTGGTATAATGCTTTACGGACAATGGCAAAGTTTGCCCGTCAACTTGGTAAACCACACCAAGAATATGAGGCAATGGCAGAGCGTGCCAAGTATAGATTTTCTCGCTTCTGGAATGACGAGACTGGTTATTGCTATGACGTTTTAGACAGTCCTGATGGTGATGATGCGGCGTTACGTCCTAACCAAATATTTGCTGTGTCATTACCAGAAAGTCCGCTTACACCTACCCAGCAAAGGGGTGTGGTGGAAGCTTGCGGGCGATCGCTGCTGACTTCTTATGGATTGCGATCGCTTTCCCCCGATCGTCCTCAATATCAGGGAGAATACGGTGGCAATCAGTATCAACGTGATGGAGCTTACCACCAGGGAACCGTTTGGGGTTGGTTGTTGGGGCCGTTTGTGTTAGCACACCTGCGCGTCTACAAAAATCCTGAGCAGGCTCGTCAATTTTTGGAACCAATGGCTAATCATCTGACTGCGCACGGTGTTGGCAGTCTCAGCGAAATTTTTGATGGTGATGCCCCGATGACTCCACGGGGATGTATTGCCCAAGCGTGGACAGTGGCAGAGGTTTTACGTGCTTGGTTGGCAACAACGAGTTGATACGCCGAACCGTGCTCTATCTACAAAGTCGATTTTGTCAAGAATTTTTAAGAAATTAACATCCTTCAGAAAAGGAAAGACGTAATGCTGAAGTAATCCTCAAAAGTTTATAGACACGCTATAGTGTCGCTCTCGTCTGCTTATTTTCAACTTGCGATCGCACTTTGGAATGGCGAAGATTCAATTCTCAAAGAAAGAATTTTTAGTCTAACTGGTAGCGAAGTAAATCATGGGGAAGATGTTAAATTAATCCAGCAATTTTGTGAATATGAAGCACAGTATCAAGAACCAGAAATAGAGAAGGATAAAGACGCGATCGCTTTAACATAACAACATCTAAATCTAATTCTAATTCTCTCTAAGGAGTGAAAAGGCTTGTTGTTACTACCCTGCCTCGCAATCAATTTCGAGGATTAAAAATTTTAAGGTAATTCTCAGCAGAAATTAATTTAATTACTAGTAAATGCATTTAGATTATTATTAGACAATAATTCGCAGATTTGAGATGGCAATTAAATAAAAAGTTTAGCAATCTTTTTGTAATGGCTGCACTTTTCCCTGTAAGTATGCAACAGAGGTAAGTTCAAATCAGCTATAACTAAAGATGTAGTGGTTAACAATAATTTGATATTCAGCAGTCTTCTTTTATTGATCGAGCCTTATTAAACACCTTCAGCGCAACCGGAACAGTGAAGCAAATCATAAAAGTTGGGATAAATATAGATCCATTTTCCTTACAGTCACGCCTCACGGTTGGTATTGCAACATTTTCAGCTTTAGTATTAGGTAGCTTTGCTACATGGACTAGTTGGAAAATGCAGCAAATTTTAGTTGATAGTCATAAATATAATATAGAAAAAATTGCCAAGCGCTTGCCGCAAGATGTGCAAATTTATAGTGAAATGATGCGACCTGAAACTGGATTGCAAAAAGCTATTAATAATTTGGCAAGTACTAACACATTATTATGGCTAAAAAGTCCCGATTATAAAATTATAGCAAAATCTACCACTTTGGATTTATTATCTGATACTACGGTAGGTGAGTTAATGACCCTGACTAAGATGCCGATTAAACCACAAGTTTACAAAGTGAACCAAAGCTATTTTGTTTTATGTGGTAGTTCTGTGCAAGTGCAGGGTAAGTTATTGGGTGAGTTATTTGTAGTCAAGGATATTACCCGCGAACAGAGAATGTTTGTGGTAATGGTGCAGAGTTTAGGTATTACTAGTATTTTGGCAATTATTGTTTTAACTGCTGCGATCGCATTTTATATTAAGCGTTCTCTGCAACCTCTGCGTCAGCTAAATCAAATGGCTTCTATGATTTCTGCTGAAGATTTAGGACAAGCGCAGCTATATCTTGATAATGCACCCAGTGAAGTTAAAGAATTAGCTCAAACTTTAACCATGCTGTTATCGCGCCTTTCCCAATCATGGGAGCAAGAGCGAGAATTTGTGAGTAATGTTTCTCACGAATTACGCACACCTTTAACGATTGTACATGGATATTTACAAAGCGTCTTGCGAAGGCAGAATAACTTAACCCAAACTCAACAAGAAGCTTTAGAAACTGCGGCATCGGAAGCTGAACGCACAATTCGTCTGCTACAAGATTTACTTGATTTAGCACGTGCAGATAGTGGATACCTATATTTTCAAATGAAATCTTATGTGCTGAATGACTTGGTTGAAGAAGTTGTCATGATGGCAAAAAAATATAGCGATCGCACAATTACAATCGAGTCAGAAATTTATCCCATTGAGATCAAAGCAGATTATAGTCGCTTTAAACAAGTGTTATTAAATTTAATTGATAATGCCATTAAGTATTCTGACGCTGATTCACCCATAAATTTTAAGTTAAACCAGCTTCAAGATCGGGCTATTATTCAAGTTTGTGACAAAGGTTATGGCATTCCTTTACAACAGCAAGCACGGATATTTGAGAGATTTTACCGTGTAGATGAATCTCGCTCTCATAATACTGGGGGTTGTGGTTTGGGTTTATCGATTGTTAAGACTCTTGTAGAAGGTATGGGAGGTAGTGTCAGTGTGGAATCAAAGTTAGGAGAAGGGAGTGTGTTTACAATCAATTTACCTACATATAGTAGTTCTATCTGATTTGTAAAATTTGAAAGACTCAGATCCCCAGTTTATTGATTTGATTGCAGACATAGTACAGATGACAGAGAAATTTGGCGTTGCTGAATTCCAGGATGAAAATGATTTTGCGTGATTTCATGCCAGAAATTTAAGCATCGGGTAATCTATTTGGAAGTCACCCCGTTTCCTGTGAGAATAAAGGCAGCCCTCGTTTAACTGGCAAAGCAGATTTGGGTTTATCGATTGTGAAACACCTAACCGAAGGTATGGGAGGCAAAATTGCCATCCTTTCAAAGCCAGGTTATGGTAGCACTTTTATTCTCACATTAACTGCTTTAGGAGCAAAAATATGACAGCACATATACTTTTGGTGGAAGATGAAGTCAAACTGGCGCGATTTGTCGAATTAGAACTTAATAGCGAAGGATACCGGGTAAGTGTCGCCCATGATGGCATCGCGGGCTTGACTCTGGCGCGAGACTCATCACCAGATTTAGCGATTCTAGATTGGATGCTTCCAGGGTTGACAGGTTTGGAAATTTGTCGCCGTTTGAGAACAACAGGCAGTACAGTACCAGTGATTTTGTTGACAGCAAAAGATGAAGTGAGCGATCGCGTCGCCGGATTAGATGCAGGAGCCGATGATTATGTAGTTAAGCCATTCAGCATTGAGGAACTATTAGCTAGAATTCGCGCTCATCTCCGGCGCACGCAAGAAACAGACGAGGATTTGTTGCAATTTGAAGATTTAAGCTTAAATAGGCGCACTCGTGAAGTATTTCGGGAAAAACGAAGCATTCAGTTAACAGCAAAAGAATTTGACTTATTAGAATATCTCCTTTCACATCCCCGTCAAGTATTTACTAGAGATCAAATTTTAGAGAAAGTTTGGGGTTACGATTTCATGGGTGATTCTAATATTATTGAAGTATATATTCGTTATTTGCGACTTAAGTTAGAAGAAAATAATGAAAAACGTTTGATTCATACAGTCCGTGGTGTAGGCTATGCACTACGGGAGTAATCGTAATAACGTGGTGATTTCGAGAAAAAGCAAAATATTGAAGATCCAAAAAAATTATGAAGAAAAAATGGGCTGTTAAACGACTGACAGTAAATCTCACAACTGAGGAAATGAAGAAACTTGAACAATACTGTACTCTCACAGGAAGACCAGCAACAGATGTAATTCGAGAATTGCTCCGAAGTCTTGAGGTTGACAATGCTGAAAACTCTGAGATAGGAACAGCAGACTCGAAAATCACTGTTGGCATCTCGTCAAAATCACACTAACTATCGACTCGAATATAGCGTTTCCTATCAGAATGAGGTACAACTTAACCTCACCCCCAACCCCTTGATAACAAGAGGGGATTGGGGGTGAGGTTTTAATATGTACTTCATGCACCTGGGAACTTTCATATCCCGCCAAATAAACGCTTTTACGCTTTTTGCCTTTCCTATGTCTTAACAAGCATCGATTATGGGCATCATAATCCCAGTCCGAATACATCAGCTAGCAGCCAGAAAACTATTTGGCAGCAAGTTTTTCATTTATAAATATAGTATCAACCGATGGTATATAGTTTTAGACCTTATCTCTTTGTTTCTCGATATAGTTTGTACGCTGTATTTCTTTTGGGATGCCTACAGATTCAGTTGGGAGTAATCTGTAGCGTAGGTATTTGGGTATTATCAGAAGCTAAGTTACAAGCAGCCCAAGCACATCAGACCTGGAAATCACCTTCAGAATTGACCAAGCAAGTCACCACAATAAATCCTGAGTCAGCAGAGCAATACTCAAAACCACTCCCCTATCGATTAAAGCCAACACCTATTTTGATGGCAGCACCCGAAAACTTCAATCCTGATTTGCGATTACCACCATCGCTACCCAAACCACCACCGCTACCTGAACCACCACCGCTACCTGAACCACCACAGCAGAATTCTAGCCCACCAACAACTGCCACCGAAGCAAAAACGCCGGATGCAGTTCTGGAAAGTATTCATACAGACTATCACTATGAGACAGACAACTTTGGTCAAACTAATTTTTTCTTAGAACCAACAGTTCAGTTTCGATTGAGAAATGGCAATAAAATATTTTTCAAGACAGGTTTTAACTTCTTTGAGCAACGCGGTGTTGAATCAATTACCAATTTTCCCTTGCAAGTTGGATGGCAAGGCAAAATTGGACAATTGACTCTACAAACAGCAGCCGGAGTCGATGTGTTCAATCGTTTACCCACAGCGATCAATCTCAATGTTAAGGTGGATGCTCCCATTTCGCCGCCGCGAGTTTCGTCATCAGGTCGAT
The DNA here is from genome assembly GCF_963920915.1 of Nostoc sp. PCC 9305. Classification (NCBI taxonomy): domain Bacteria; kingdom Bacillati; phylum Cyanobacteriota; class Cyanophyceae; order Nostocales; family Nostocaceae; genus Nostoc; species Nostoc sp. PCC 9305. The sequence continues at coordinate 39,676 of NZ_CAWUDN010000036.1, read as the reverse complement.
TGCTATCGGCAGTAATAATATCAGGTAATTTAGAACAAGGGCCCTCTAAATCCAATGCTCGAACTTTAGACAATCAAATTACTGCTTGGCGATTTGGGCCTGATTTATACTGGCAGATTGACCGTAATACCAGCTTATTTTCGTCATTGCGTTTGGGTAATTACAACGATGGTAATTCTGAGGTGCAGTCTTTTAGTAGGTTAGAGCGCAAGTTCGGACAATTTTCTTTGGCAGCTAACTTATTCACTTGGAGTTTTGATCGCGATTTAGAACGCACAAGTGGTTATTTTTCTCCACCAGATTTCTTAGTTTACAACGGTGAGGTAGCTTGGGAGGGAGATATTGCTCAATTCTTACGCTGTCGCTTTGCTGCCAACTTAGGAAGGCAGCGACTTAAAGGAGAATTTGACAACGCCAATACTTATCAAACGCGCTGTACGGTAAAACTGTCGCCCAGTATAGAAGCAGACTTGGGCTATAGCTTTAGTAATGTCCGCAATCAAGAAACCGGCGGAAGCGCCTACGGTGGCAATTCCTTCACAGGACAGTTGCGGGTCAAATTTTAACAAAAAAGAATTCAGGAGTCAGAATGGGCTAAACGCCCCGCTACCGCTAACAGGAGTCAGAATTCAGAATGAATATAAAATCAAGTGCGCTATATATTTTTGATTTTTTGATTTTCTTCAAATTATAAACTTTGACTATCAAAGTCTTCTTAATTTTAACTTCTAACTCCTAACTCCTAACTCCTAACTCCTAACTCCTAACTCCTAAATTCAGAATTCTGTTTTTAAAATCCAAAATGGTATAAGGCTGGAGAATGAAAGCACCATTACCTGATAACGAAACACAGCGAATTGAATCTCTTTTGCAGTATAAAATACTCGACACTCCTTCAGACGCAGCCTTTGACGACCTCACCCGTTTAGCCTCGTATATTTGTGGAACTCCCATTGCCTTAATCAGTTTAATTGATACTAATCGTCAGTGGTTCAAGTCAAAAGTTGGTTTGGATGGTCTGGAAACACCCCGCGATTTGGCATTCTGCGCCCATGCTATTCTGCAACCTGAAGTTTTTGTTGTACCTAATGCCACAGAAGACGAAAGGTTTGCGACAAACCCGTTAGTCACTTCTGACCCAAATATTCGGTTTTATGCTGGTGTCCCGCTGACTAACCCTGAAGGATATGCACTAGGAACACTTTGTGTAATCGATCGTGTACCAAGAGACCTCTCTCCAGAACAACTTGAAGCATTACGAATTCTCGGTCGCCAGGTAATTAAACAACTAGAAATGCGGCGCACTTTAGCAAGTTTGGTATTGGCAAGTGATACACGCAAACAAGCCCAGAAGGGACGCAAACAATTTTTTCAAAAGATAGCCGGAGGGTTTGGGTTAGCATCGGCAATTTTAGTTTTGATTGGTGTGATTTCTTATCAAAATACACGCATATTGATTGATAATAATAATCAGGTACAAAAAACCCAAGAGAAAATCAATAAACTAGAAGAATTACTGTCCGAGATAAAGGATGCTGAGACTGGACAACGCGGTTACATCCTTACTGGACAAGAAAGTTATCTAGAACCTTATCAAGCAGTAATTGGAAACATCGATCGCAAAATTGTAGAACTGAAAGATTTAATCGCAGATCAACCTAACCAACAAAAGCAGTTCACAACTCTTGAATCTCTGATAGCTGCAAAACTTGCCATACTCAAGCAGACTATATACCTGCGTCAAAATCAGGGATTTGAGGCGGCGTTGCAGGTAATCCAGACAAATCAAGGAAAACATCTCATGGATGATATCCGCAAGATCGTCCATGAGATACAAAATCAGGATAGAGGGTTACTTCAACAGCAGTCACAAGCTGCAAAAGCCAGTGCTAACAACACAGTTTTGACACTGGCGATCGCTATTTGTTTAAGTTTTTTGATTCTGGCTATAGTCTACTACTTTATTTACTGTGAAGGAAAAGAGCGGAAATTAACAGAAGAAATACTGAATCAAGAACGCAGTTTTATTTCAGCAGTCCTTAATACAACCAGCGCTTTAGTAATAGTTCTTGACCCAAAAGGGCAAATCGTTCGCTTCAATCAAGCTTGCGAACAAATTACTGGTTACTCATTTGATGAGGTGAAAGGAAGGCATTTCTGGAACCTGTTTCTACTTCCTGAACAGGTAGAGCCGGTTAAAGCAGTTTTTGAGCAGTTGCGATCTGGTGAAGCGCCCAAAGAATACGAAAACTATTGGGTAACTAAGGATGGCAGCCGGCGGCTGATTGCCTGGACTAACACCACCTTGAAAGACTATGAGGGGCACGTTGAATATATTGTTGCTACAGGTATTGATATCAGCGATGTCTTTGAGGAACTTCGCTTACGCCAACGAACTGAACAGCATTTGAAAGCAGAGTATGTTACAACCCGTGTCTTGGCAGAGTCAACCACAATTAATGAAGCCATGCCCCAAATCTTGCAAGGAATCTGCGAAAGTTTGGGATGGGATTTAAGTGAATTTTGGATGCTAGATCGGCGAGCAAATCTACTGTCTTTGCTAAATTCATGGTATAAAATCTCCTTCGAGATGCAAGAGTTTGACATCCTCAGTCGGCAGATTACGTTTACACCAGGAATTGGGCTGCCTGGTCGTGTCTGGGCTAGTCTTGAACCTGTTTGGATCGCTGATGTCATTCAAGATCGGAGTTTCATCCGCTCTCAAATGGCTGCCCAAGCAGAACTGCACGGAGCTTTCGGTTTTCCGATTCGTAGCGGTAAAAAAATCATCGGTGTCATTACCTGCTTTAGCCATGAAATCCAGCAAGCTGACCCAGATTTGGCAAAAGTCATGAATTTGATTGGCGAGCAAGTAGGGCAGTTTATTGAGCGCAAGCAGGCAGAAGAACAACTCCAACGTCAAAACTTGCGATCGCAACTATTTACTGAAATCACCCTCAAAATTCGTCAGTCTTTGCAAATCAAAGAAATTCTCCAAATCACTGTCACCGAGGTACAAAAAATTCTCCATAGCGACCGAGTTTTGATTTATCAGCCTTTGGCAGATGGCTCTGGAGCTACCATAGTTGAGGCAGTAATTTCTGGCTGGCTGGCAATTAAAGATAAAGAGCTAGTCGATGCTTATTTTCTAGCTGAATACATACAGCAGTACTATTTACAGCAGTACCGACAAAAACCGAATCTAGGTCTTGCTGACTTGGATATAGCAGAAGTCCAAAAAAACCATCTTGAATTACTGCAACAATTTGGAGTCCAGTGTAATTTAGTCATACCCATTCTTGTCAAAGAAGAACTCTGCGGTTTACTGATTGTCCATCAGTGCGGCAGTTCCCGCCAATGGTCTAGCTTTGAAACTCATCTTTTACGGCAAATAGCTGACCAAGTAGGTATTGCCTTAGCCCAAGCCCAAATGTTAGATGCAGAAACTCAACAACGACGAGAACTCGAAATTGCTCGTCACCAAGCTGAATTAGCTTCTCAAACCAAAAGTGCCTTTTTGGCCAACATGAGCCATGAAATTCGGACTCCGATGAATGCTGTATTAGGCATGACAGGCTTAATGCTAGAAACTCCTCTAAATTCCGAGCAACGGGATTTTATGGAGACAATTCGCATTAGTGGCGATGCTCTGTTAAGCCTGATCAACGAAATTTTGGATCTGTCCAAACTAGAGGCTGGGGAAATGGCACTAGAAACTCTAGATTTTAACTTATCTACCTGTGTAGAAGAGGTGTTGGAATTATTGGCTCCCTCTGCCCATCATAAGGGATTAGAAATTGCAGGATTAATTTACAGCAACGTCCCTACCCACCTCCAAGGCGATGCTGGCCGTCTGCGGCAAATTCTTATGAACCTGATTAGCAATGCGATCAAGTTCACCAGCAAAGGAGAGGTAGTATTACGAGCAGAATTGCGATCGCTTTCCCTGACTACAGCCACCATCTATTTTGCGATCTTAGATACCGGTCTTGGCATTACTCCTGAAGATCAATCCAAACTCTTTAAGCCATTTACCCAAGTAGATGCTTCCACCACCCGTAAATATGGCGGCACAGGTTTGGGATTAGCTATCTGCAAGCAACTAGTAAGCTTGATGGGAGGAGAAATGGGCGTAGAAAGTCGCTTGGGGAAAGGATCTAAGTTTTGGTTTGAAGTAACTTTTGCCAAGCAACTTGACTCTATTTCCTTAGAAGGCGAACGCGAACTTTTGGTCAATCGCCGCTTGCTAGTGGTGGATGATAATGCTACTAATCGCAAAATTATCTACCATCAAGCTACCCGTTGGGGGATGCTGGTGGATCAGGTTGCCTCGGCTAGTGTTGCTCTCAAAGCTATTCAGGAAGCTGCCAAGCAAAAAAAATTCTATGACATAGCTGTGATTGATATGCAGATGCCAAAAATAGATGGCATGACTTTAGGAGAACAAATTAAAGCAAATTCAGCGATCGCTGGGCTACCTTTAATTATGCTTACCTCTACTAATCAACGCGATGAAATTCAACGAGCGCTAAAAATAGGATTTGCGGCTTATTTAGTCAAACCTATTAAGCCATCGCGGCTCCTCGATACCATTATGACTATTTTAGGAACACAGATGCAAGAGGAGTCTGAAGTCAAAATTCAGGAGTTAGAAGTTAGAAGTCAGGATTTAAAACTGCAAAATTCTGAAAACAACCTCAACTATTATTCTTCTAGTTTGCAGCTTCCACCTCCTAACTCCCACAAATTAAGAATTCTCTTAGCCGAAGATAATTTGGTGAATCAGAAAGTCGCTTTGAAGCAACTCAAAAGCCTGGGTTATAGTGCTGATGTTGCTGGGAATGGGAAAGAAGTTTTGCAGCTATTAGAAAAAATTCCCTACGATTTAATTCTGATGGATTGCCAAATGCCAGTTCTCGATGGTTTAGAAACCACAAAAGAAATTCACCGTTGGCAAGAAAGCTGCTTTGCTAGTGGTTATCGTCCGGTGGTAATTGCAATGACAGCTAATGCCATGAGAGAAGACCAACAAATGTGTCTAGATGCCGGAATGGATGACTATTTGAGCAAGCCAGTAATTAAAGAAAATTTGGCGGCGACGCTAGAGCGTTGGGGAAATGCGATCTTCGAGGTAAAAGAAACAACTGCCACAGAGCAAACAGTTTCTACAACAGATGTCGGTGCAGTTAACCTCCCAATTGATTGGGAACGCTTACACCAACTATCGGAAAACAACCCAGAATTTGAATTGGAACTACTGCAAATATTTGTTGAGGATATTCAACCTCGTCTAGAGTTAATTAAAATAGCGATCGCAGCTCATGACTTTGAGCAAATAATACTCCAAGGTCATCAAATTAAAGGTTCTAGTGCCAATATGGGAGTTACAACCATGCATCTGGCAGCAGAAAAACTAGAACAACTAGCTTATAAGCAAGAGCGTCGAGGTTCTAGTAACTTAATCGTAGAGTTAGAAGACTTTATTAAACGCATCCAAGAGTTTTTGAACTGTAAAGATAGTAATGCCACAACCTTAAATAATAATATTTATTAAAAAATTAACTGAAGCATTTTTTCTGAGTAAGTTATAAAAAACACTCTCATTTTCTATATTACAGATAGAAATTGTAACCGATTGGGAATAATAACAAAGTACATTCGGTGAGTTAGCTACATCATCAGCTAAGAATTTCTAGCCTAAATGTCAGTTAAATGCATCATCTATTATTCCCAATTGATTCCCAAAAAGTGAGGTTTTCCTAATGAGTCAGATGAGTAGAGACGATGTACGAGAAAGACTTGGTAATATCGATCAGATCCGCGATATTATTCTTGGAACACAGCTAAGAGAGTATGAAAATCGATTTAGCAAGCTGGAGTCAGATATATCTCTCCTGCAACAACAGACGCGATTGCATGTCGAGCAACTCAAGTCCAACTTTTCGGCCGAACTAAAAGCGGGATTTGAGTCGCTGGATAAAAAGCTGAAATCACTGAACCTCGCAACTCAAGAAGAAACTCTTGACTTACGGCAACAGGTTGATAGACTTAATAAAAAGTTCTCTAGCAGCGTTCAGTCGCTTGATGAAACCTTAGATAGCCAAACTACCTCGATTCGAGATGAAATCTTTCAAACTAAAGTCCAATTACAAGATGATGTTACGGCATTACGGGATCTGATTTTAGAAGAAATAGATCGACGTTTCTCACAGTTGACAGACACGAAAGTTTCTAAAGACGATATGGCTGAAACTTTGTTTGCCTTGGGAATGCGTTTGAAAGAAACTGAATTTATTCCTAAATTACGAGAAGCAGCCAATGAACGCAGCGACGAATATACTGCTGTACCGCTCCTAGAAACTACAAAGTTGTCAAAATTAAGTGTTAACTCACTTTAATAGTACAGCAAAATTGCATTCATAATAAAGTCAGAAAGTCAAGAGAGATGAAGGAGATAATGACTCCAAACTCATAACCCCTAACTCAGCACTCTAAGAAGGATAACTCAGGTGGAAAATTCGGTTTCTCAATCTGTTGAGTTGAAGTCAGAAACAGCTGTACAGCTTGACAATTTGCTGCATTTGCTTATCGATCTCAAAATTATCGAATCACCTGAGCAATCTCCTTTATTACCATCAGAAACTAATAATAGTAATGAGTATATTCCAGAAGAAATTGAATTACTGCAACTTCCTCCAGTGACATTAGAAGTATGTGAAGCTTATTTAGAGTCTGATTTTAATTTTCCTCAAGATATATCTAATTACTCACAAACTACTCAAGAAGAATTAGAAGAATCTATTGAAATATTTACAGAATTTGAGGAAAAATTAGACAACTCAGAAGATGCATTGCAAAAATTACGGGAGATATTAGTCGGATATGAGCTAACAGAAATAAACAATATTACAGATAAGTTGGAACAAAAATTAACAAAAATAGAGCATCAAATTTATGACCCTAAAGAGCTAATAAATCTACTACTACCGTGGATTTCTGAACTTTTAAGGCTGAAGATTACAGAGTCGAGAGAGGAAATTGTCCAAATAATCGCTCCGATCATTGATGAGACTATCCGCAGTCGCACTGAACAAGATAAAGTTAGCATGAGTACAGCGATCGCACCTGTAATTCCTCTAGCTATTTCCCAGCAAATTATTATAGCTCCAGAAGAAGTTTCAGATGCGATCGCTCCGGCAATGGGACGAGCCATAAAAAAGCAAATTGAAATTGAGCAGAATATTGTGGTGGATGCACTCTATCCAATTATTGGTAGTACCATAGCCAAATATATGGCAGAGACAATCCGTGCCATTAACCGACAAGTTGAAGAAACCCTTAGTGTTGAAGGTGTTAAACGTAAAATTCGTGCCAAGCTACAGGGAGTTTCGGAAGCAGAATTAATTCTTAAAGAAGCTCTGCCATTTACAATTCAAGCCATTTTCTTGATTCATAAAACATCTGGTTTAGTTATCTCAGATATTCAGCACTCTCATGTAGAGCAGCTAGAGGCTGAAATGGTAGCTGGAATGCTGACAGCAATTCGTAGCTTTGCCAATGATTGTATCAATCAATCTGGAAACATAACAGAATTAGATGCAATTGAATATGGAACATCAAAAATAATTTTAGAAGTTGCAGGATACTGTTATTTAGCGATTGTTGTACGAGGAGAGCCAAGCAAAAACTTTATTTGGAAAATGCGGCAAGTATTCAGCACAATTGTTAAAAAATATGGTGATTTAATTGAGAAATTTGACGGCGATCCAGATTTGGTTCCTATTGAAATTCATACACTTCTTGAAGAGCTAAAAAATTCAGGTATTCAGGATAAAAAGAAAGCGAAAATATCGCCAATACAGCTAGTAGTTTTAACAGTTATCGCTACCATTTTCATTCCTTGGGGTATTTGGCAATACCGTAGTGGAGTTATACATTCCATTGAAAATCAAACTTCGTTGGCTCTAACTTCTGTTCCAGAACTAGCCGTATATCGGCTCACTGTACAAGTAGAACACAACAAAATAAAACTAACAGGACGATTACCTAATCAACTTCTTCGCCAGAAAGCCGAGCAAACTGTTAAAATCACCTCTCCTAATTGGTTGATTGACAATCAAATTTTATTAGTAGAAGTACCAGCAGATCCCGTATTAGCTGCTGCTGAAGTCAAACGAGTCACAGCAGTTTTAAATCAGACTAACGATATAGCAATTTCCGCTCAATATATCGCTGGTAAAGTAGCTGTTGAAGGAACTGTTAACCGAATTGCAGATGCTCAGATTATTGCGAATGCATTTGCGCAAATTCCCGGTGTAAAATCTGTGTCTAGTGCGGTGCGAGTAGAACCCCCACAGATTGAAGTTCGATTTTACTTTCAACCCGACTCAGCGAGTTTAATGAAAGCAGATACAGCACACAAGATTCAACAGGTTAAGTTTTTCCTTAATCAGCACCCAAATAAGCATTTAAAAATCATTGGTTATAGTGACCGTACTGGCGCGAACAAATCTCAAAAATTGGCACTGGCGCGAGCAAAGGCTGTACAACAAGCACTGATTAAATTAGGCATCAAGCCATCTCGCCTACAGGTCATTGGGAGGACAAATTTACCACCAGGAATTGATGTAACTCAACCCTTGTGGTTAAGCCGCTGTGTCGCTCTCGAAGCGATCAACAAGGAATTTTAAGTTTATAGTAGTTATGATTTTGATAAAATATTCTCTACTTTCCTGCAACTATGTCTACAATCTCTAAAAAAATATGCTTATTTGGTGATTTTGGTGTTGGTAAAACTAGTCTAATTCGCCAATTTGTAGAGTGTCAGTTTAGTGATGAATACCTTTCAACTGTAGGAGTAAAAATCTCTCGTAAATTGGTTTCTGTTTCCGAAAAAGACCCACATTTTGAACAAAAGTTACAGTTAATAATTTGGGATATTGAAGGTAGTAATAAGTTTAAAGCAGTTGCTAAAAATTATTTTCAAGGTTCTAAAGGTGCTGTAATAGTCGGTGATGTGACACAAGCAGAAACGCTCAATCATATCCATGAGCATGTTCAAACTTTTTTAGATGTTAATCCTAACAGCTATATTGTTGTTGCACTGAACAAATCAGATATGATTGCTGCCGAATATTTAGACAAAATTCGGCAGATGTATCAATTCACTAATCAAGCTAATATATTAGACACTTATATAACTTCAGCTAAAACTGGCAATAATGTTGATAAAATATTTCAAGCTTTAGCCACTCGTTTAATTTAATTAAGATGAATTCATTTTTTACAAACCTATTAGCTGTATGTGGTATTGAATATTTGATAATTGATGAAAACTTCAAGATTCTAGAGATGTCTTTGGGATTAAATCATTTTGCCGATATTCTTAATGAAGTAAAGCTAGGTCAGGATGTTCGGATTGTGTTTCCAGAATTAGAGGGACTGGAAGATATTTTTGATGCAATTCTCCAGGGAGAACAAGATAATTTTGAATTAAAAGGAATTATGCGATCGCAAGATATGGCTTCTCCTTTATATATTGATATTCGTATTACTAATAATCTCCAAGAAGACCATTCTAGGAATCGACTAACCATTGTTGTCGAAGATGCGACAGAACGGATGGTGCTTGAGCAATCTTTATTTCAAGGTGCAAATGAAGCAAATCTTTTATTACGCAACTTAAAGGCTTCTAAACAATACATTGACCAAATTGTGACATCAATGGCGGATGCCTTGTTAGTGACAACGCTATCAGGCGAGATCAAAAAAATGAATTATGCCGCACAAATCTTATTGCAATACAACGAAATAGAACTGATCGGTCAACCGATCGCAAAAGTTATTGGAGAAGCCAATAAATATCCATTGATAATTGATGATATTGATATATCCCACAGTCAAGACATAAATTTTTTAGTAAAAGAAGTAGAAACCGTTTGTTATACCAAAAGTGGTAAAACCATTCCAATAGCTTTTTCATCCTCAATTGTCAAGACAGAAATTGAACATTTTCAAGGTTATGTTTACATTTTGCGAGACATGACTGAACGAAAGCAAGCAGAACTGGCTAAACAGGAATTCTTAGCGATGATTAGCCATGAAGTTCGGACTCCGATCGCATCGGTAATTGGTATGGCCGGTTTGTTGCAATATACTGAATTAACTGCTGAACAGCAAGATTTTGTTGAAACTATTTACACCAGTGGAAATTCCTTACTCAAAATTATTAACGATTTCCTTGACTTCTCCAAAATCCAATCGGGTAACTTAGAACTCGAAGAGGAACCTTTTGCTTTACGAAATTGCATTCATGAGACTCTTTATCTACTTGCACCTACAGCTAGAGAAAAAGGTTTAAAACTCACATTTTTAGATAGTCCTCAACTTCCGACTACGATTGTGGGGGATATCACCAGACTGCGCCAAGTCTTGATTAATTTAATCAGTAATGCGATTAAATTTACCGAAACTGGAAGTATAGAAGTTTCAGTTATAATCCGCAAGAATAGCGATATTAATCATTCTGCTGCAAATCCTGACGAAATTCAGTTTAGTATTAAAGATACAGGCATTGGAATTCCACGCGATCGCCTAGAGCGTTTATTTAAAGCTTTCAGTCAAGTTAACTCCTCCATTACTCGACAGTATGGCGGTACTGGCTTAGGTCTTGCTATCTGCAAGCAACTGTGCGAGTTAATGGGTGGCAGAATTTGGGTTGAAACTGAACTGAATGCAGGTAGTACATTTTACTTTACGATTGCCGCTTCTGTTATTCCAGAGGAGTCAGCAGGAGCCAGTGTGGTCTTCTCTCAACAGGAGATACCAAAAGCGATCGAGTCCCCCAAAGTGGAGCAACTGGCATTCAGAAGTCAGGAGTTATTAAGCGTCCCCCCGTCTCCTGACCTATATAAATTAAGAATTCTTTTAACTGAAGATAATCTGGTGAATCAGAAAATAGCCTTGAAGCAACTCAAAAGTCTAGGCTACAGTGCTGATATCGCTAATAATGGAAAAGAAGCGTTGCAACTATTAGAAAAAATTCCTTATGATTTAATTCTGATGGATTGTCAAATGCCGATGCTCGACGGTTTAGAAACCACAAAACAAATTCATCGTTGGCCAGAAAGCAGCTTTGCTAGTGGTCGTCGTCCTGTAGTAATTGCAATGACAGCTAATGCAATGAAACAAGACAAACAAATGTGTTTAGATGCTGGAATGGACGACTATTTGAGCAAACCGGTGATGAAAGAAAATTTGGCTGCGACGCTAGAGTATTGGGGAAATGTAATATTCAAGGCAAAAGAAACAGCTACCACAGAGCAGACTGTTTCGACAACAGATGTCGGTTCAGTTGAACTCCCAATTGATTGGGAACGCTTGCATCAACTTTCAGAAAATAACCTAGAATTTGAATTAGAACTACTACAAATATTTGTTGAAGATATTCAACCTCGTCTAGAGGCCATTAAAATAGCGATCGCAGATTGTAACTTTGATCAACTAGCCCTTCAAGTCCATCAAATTAAAGGTTCTAGTGCCAATATAGGAGTTACAACCATGCATCTAGCAGCAGAAAAACTAGAACAATTAGCGATAAATCAAGAGCGTCGAGGTACTATTAACTTAATTGTAGAGTTAGAAAATTTTATTAAACGCATCCAAGAGTTTTTAATCATGAGTAAGTAGTTCCTATCTCCCTATTCCAATCATAGGCATTTTTTGTAATATTTCATAATAAATAAACAGTAACGATTATCTGCCGTCGGCTCATAACTTAACTTGTCGGCAATGGCAGACATGATTTTTAAACCCCGCCCGCGCTCTCGATCGTTATTCTCAAATTCAGATGTTTGCCGTAATTTCTGCTCTAAATCAAAGGGCTGTCCTTGAGAGCAAATGCGGATTTCTATAGATTCATCTAACCGCACAGCTTCTATCTCAATAGGAGTTTCAATAGGCAAATTTTTGTGGGCGTGTTCAACAATGTTAGTAAAGCCTTCCATCAAAAGTGTTTGACATTGCCACCACATTTCTTGATCGGGAATAGGTGGTTGATTCATCTGCTCGAACCAAGACAAAACTTGAGGTGAAGCTGTCAGGTCTGTATTGACTTTGAGATAAATTTTCTGATTCACTTCTTAACTAAGAAAATGTTTTTAAACATCATATTCGTTAATTAGTTTATTTAATTTGAGTATTTTTACTATACATTAAAAACTAAATTGCATATAACTTAAATTAAAGCAACTATTTACCGAACATTTTACTTAATAAATTGTAATCTATGTTTAAAATTCTGGTTATTGATGATGACCCGACAGTACGAGCTGTACTGAAAACTACACTCCAAAGGCAGGGTTATGAGACTACTGTAGCCAGCAATGGCGAAGAAGGAATTAGACAAGCACAACTGCTACATCCTGCCCTGATTATCTGTGATTGGATGATGTCACAGGTAGATGGGCTAGAAGTGTGTCGTCGAATTAGAACAGATCCAGAGTTGGCAACTACTTTTTTTATTCTATTGACGGCTAGGGGAGCAGCTCGAGGAGAGGAGGAAGATAGAGTTAGGGGACTTGACGCTGGAGCAGATGAGTTTATTTCCAAACCAATAGAGATGAATGAATTGAAAGCACGAGTAAGAGCAGGACTAAGGTTACACCAGCTAAATCAGGATTTACAAAGTCAAAAGCAAGCTTTGGAGACACTAAATCAGGATTTGCAAACTCAAAAGCAAATTTTGGAAGCAGAATTGTCTGAGGCCGCTGATTATGTGCGATCGCTTTTACCCTCACCGCTTGTAGGATTGGTAACTACAGAAAATCTGTTTATTCCTTCAGCACAGCTAGGTGGTGATTGTTTCGACCATCATTGGATTGACGAAGATCATTTGGCAATTTATTTGTTAGATGTATCAGGTCATGGGGTAGGTTCAGCCCTCCTATCGGTATCGGTGTTGAATGTTTTGCGATCGCAATCTCTACCAAACACTAACTTTTGTCAACCAAGTGAAGTCCTAAAAGCTCTCAATCATGCCTTCCAAATGAGTAAGCACGGTGATAAATACTTTACAATCTGGTATGGAGTTTATCACCGCCTTAAACGTCAACTCATTTATGCCAATGCCGGACATCCACCAGCTTTACTGTTATCTAATACCTCCACGAACAACATCGAAGTTAAACAGCTAACTTCTTTAGATTTACCAATTGGCTTTTTACCGGAAGTTCAATTTGAGGATGCTGTTTTCGAGGTCAAAGAAAACAGCACTTTATACATTTTTAGTGATGGTGCTTATGAAATTAATCAGTCAGATGGTAAAATCTGGGGGATCGATGCTTTCATTGAATTACTAACCAAATATAGTCAGAAACATACTTGCAACCTCAATCAACTATTAGCAAAGATTCTCACCTTAAATGCTCAAGACAATCTTGATGATGACTTATCTTTAGTAAAAGTGAATTTTGGTTAGAATAGTCAAATATGTATAGTTAAGTTTGGATTTGATAAGAGATTATTGTGTTGCCAATATTTGGCGGTGAAATTCATCTTTGTCAGCAAATGTTTGAAAAATCCTATCCATTTTAGTTAGTTCAAACAACATCCTGACTTGATCGCTTATCGAACAAACAAACAGTTTAGCATTAGCAGTTCGTACCATTTGCATCGCTGATACTAAAGCACCTAAACCAGAGCTATCAATAAACTTTACTTCTTTCATGTCGATCAACAAAATATCGGCCCCGTTTGCTAGCATACCTCTAACTTCACGACGTAGTTCGTTACCTCTAATACCATCTAAAATCCCAGATATTTCTAGTACTTTTACACTCAAGTTCATAGTTTTATTTGCCTATTGGATAGTTATATTTTGGCATTGACTTCATGCAAACTGCAAGAGATAAAGTCCACAATTAGTTTTGTTTTAATACTTGCTGATTACTATTATTTGCTATAGCAGTAAAAAAGCTAGCGTCAACCCATTGCCGAGAAATTTCAAAAGCTTCAAAATAGCCGTCTTTTTGACCTAACTCTCGCGCCCAAAAGCGAGACAGAACAAGTATGGCATCAAGTTGCATAAATGCTTTATTTAACTCTGATTCATAACAACCGATGGCTGCGACTTTTTCCTCAATTACAGAGGTAATATCTACAAAAAAGTTGGGTTCAAAACCCCGCAAAAAAACAGGTGGTGCTGAATACCATAAAGGGATATTTTTGCGGGTAGCAACATTAGAAACTGCGATCGCACACACTTCATGATCTCTATGCCCATATTTTTCAGGTTGTGGTGCGTGAGTAATAATCAGATCGGGTTGCCAACGTCCAAGAGCTTCTTCAGTAACTTTAATCACTGCTTGTGTTGAGAAATTACACTCCTCAAGAGCATGAAACTCGTAAGTTGCACCGATGATTTTACCAGCCGCATCTGCTTCTTGATGACGTGTACCCTTAACAGGCGAACTAGAAAGACCACCATCAGTCAAAATTAAGCAATGAACATTCCATCCTGCTTGAGACATCAAACTGAGAGTACCAGCAGCAGGTAGAACTTCATCATCAGCATGAGCATAAATTGTTAAGACACTTCGCTGACCAAAGTTTTTTGAGTCTGAATGAGTGTTCATAGCTGTTTTCTTTCTAGACTGGATTTATAAGTCAGTAGTCATTCTTCCTTCTGCTCCTCCTCTTACTTACCTTTTAAACCTCTTTTGGAGGCTGCCAAACAGATGCGCGGATGATCGCCCACAAAAGTAATAAATTATAGATGGCCCATGCACCATTAAGTAGGTGAACATCAGGATTATTTAAATGGCCAATTGCGAATTGGTAAAGGCTCCATAGCATTCCCAAGATGGTAAGGATAAAAACAACCAACTGTGGCCAAACGAGCCGGAGATAAATCCCGGATTGGCGCTGCTTAGGTGTGACTTGGAAATTGAGCTTTTGTCCTGTTAACACACTCCATACAGCTTGGATTAATAAGGGGAATAAAGCGATCGCATATTGTTCAGAACGCCATACTTCTCTAGCTGGAATGCCCCAAGTGGCTGTAAGGAAAGTCAGACGGTTAATAATAAAAGCTGGGAAGAAGTGTATGGCAAAGTCAGACCCGTAGGTTTTAACTGGAACAATATCCGTAAAAAAATAGATAATTGGACAAGAAATAAAAACCAGAGTTGCAAAACCAGAGAAATAACTATACATCGTCTTGAAATATTGCAACCTTTGCCAAAACGTTAGCCCTGATTTTGTCAGTGGATTTTCTCTCACTAGCACTTGGATAGTTCCTTGTGCCCAGCGTAGCCGCTGTTTAAGAGTAGAACTTAGATCGTCTGGAGCTAAACCTTCTGCCAAAAGTTCATTGTGATAAATAGATTTCCAGCCAGCACTATGCAGACGCATGGCTGTGTTCATATCTTCCGTGATGCTATTACTGGATACCCCACCAACTAAATCAAATTCATCTAAACGTTTTTCATCTTTGGCAAATTCATCAGCAAAATTTTGCAGTCCGACACTAACTAATGCTTCACGTCTGAGGATCGCATTTGTACCCGTATAAAACGCGGCATTCATGCCATCTTTACCTTGTTGAAGTGGCCCATAAAATAAATTTGCTCGATGTCCAAAAGGATCGCCTGGAGGAATATTGTAAAAATCCTGGCGGGTCTGTACAAAAGCAATTTGATTCTGGTCGTATTTTCCGGTTGAAAGATTATAGGCGTAGAAATAAGGCAGAACTCGCTTGAGAAAATTTCGCTTGGGAATGTGGTCAGCATCTAGAGTAACAATAAAATTTCCTGAAGTTTCTCCAGAAAAAATTGCGTAATTGATGTTGCCTGCTTTCGCATGATGTGCTACACCAGGCGTCTTCGGACGAGCAATGTAGCGAAAACGAGTGAGTTCAACTAGTTCTAGTTCTTTTTTGTAAATAGCTTCTTCTAAAGTTTTCCGTTCGGTAATTAGGCGATCGCGTAGCGTCTTTGTCGGAGAATCGCTAATACTGGGATGAGTCGCAGATAGCCAAAGAATCAGCGATCGCAAACTTTGCACAAATCCAGCCGCAGGCTGGTTCACTACTGATTCTGATGTTTGCAGCCATTGTTCGGCAGCTTGAGTATCAGGCGTCAGATTTTCCAGTTGCTTCAAGCGCTCCAACAAACCAAAATGTTCTGCATCAATCCGTTCCGCTTCTAGCTGTAATTGCGCTGACTGCAAATCTTCAATACACAATCTTTCTGTCATCGCTCGCATATCAGCCGAGTTACCATCATCCAGCACATAAACGCGTAACTTGATTGGCGGATAATCCATTGCCAGAGCAGCTTTGGCAGTTTTTTCGACAATTTCCGGCGGCTCATTGTAGCAGGTTACAAACACATCTACTGTTGGCCAATCGGCTCTGGGTATGGGTGGGGTCATCTGGTCGAGAGACTTAATTTGTCTAACCAAAGGTCGCCACAACCCAATTACAAACATTACGCCACCGAAATAGCTGTAAATCTCAGCCATCAGCAAAGGAATAGATATCCAGAGGGCATCAAAATTGATCGAATGGGTGATGCGCCATTGCAAATACCAGATACCAAAAATTAAATTGATTTCTGCGAGATAACGAAATAACAGCGTTCTTTTTTTGAGTAATGAGCGGCTGTTCCCAGAAAAGTTTGTCAGAGAAACTGAAGTCATCTTAGTACCGATAGTTAATGTATCTGCATCCCCATCAAAATAAGTATTCCCTAGTTAAATTTGTGACTAACAATTTTTTGTCGACAAACCCAAAATTGGCGTTGCTGAATTGAGTTATGAATCTGGATGTAGAGATGTAGCACTGTTATGTCTCTACAAGGATTTTGGTATTACTAGGACTTATGCAAAACTACACACTGTAGGGGCAATTCATGAATTGCCCCTATCTGAAAATCAGGATTTTGGTTATGTTATTTTGTGCCAGTTACTAAGTGAGTCTTTTCACCATCTGAAACCCAGTAACTTCCAGAACTATCAGAAGTTAACTTGGTTTGTTGTATGGCAGTATTTGGTAGACCTCGCCCAGAATTTCCCTTGGTAACTGTCTGCCACCAAAGGGAGTTCATAGTGGTCGGACGAATTAAGGGTTGTCGATTTGTCACATTGTATAGTAAGGATTGCAAAATCATACTGTTGGTGCTGCTGGTGAAACCAACTGCTGTTTTGCCGGTGGTTTCGTAGAAGCCCTCATAAAATCCAATTAGTGGATTATATAAGTCAGTCGTTCCTTCCTGTAACTGTTGACTATACTTATTGTCTGGAAGCAGGGCATTATAGGCAAAAGCTACTGCTGTACTTACCAATCGCCCTTTTGGTACTGGTTGACCGTCATCTCCTAAAGCTACCCAAGACTCTCCTTGTCCAGTAATTGTACTGTGGACAGTGTAAGGTTTACGATCGATCGAGGTGGTGGCTGAGGCTGTGAGGGTGCCGGTGCGACGGTAACGTTCAGCTTGTGCTTGAAAAATTGGCTCAAAGAGCGATCGCATTTTTGGATCTAATCCAAACTCCAATGCATAGA
Source organism: Nostoc sp. PCC 9305 (assembly GCF_963920915.1). Lineage (NCBI taxonomy): Bacteria > Bacillati > Cyanobacteriota > Cyanophyceae > Nostocales > Nostocaceae > Nostoc > Nostoc sp. PCC 9305. Next base: position 22,116 of record NZ_CAWUDN010000036.1, on the reverse strand, counting down.
GTACAAAAGGATTGCTAACTGTATATTGGTTAACTTTAGAATTAGTATCTGTGCGATGGCGTTGAATTGGGACTTTCAATCCCTCCACTGAGGCAGTTTGATATTCACCCCCAACAGCAGAACGATCGAGATTAAACCCCCATAATTGAAAAGCACGAGCGGCATATTCCTCATAACCCAAGCGGATTTCGGGGTTAACGCGGGTGAGATATCGCCCATCTTCCTCTCTGGTAACGGTGGCACTGGAGAGAATACCTTCGCGCACCACACGCAAGTATGACCAATCCAGAACAATTTTATCTACAGCAGCCGTGTATTCTGGATGACAGCTTTTTAAGTTGTAAAGCGCTGCCAGCATTCTACCCAAATCTAAAGCTGACCAGCCATTGCCTTCGGGAGCTGGATTACCACCATAATCGACTGGTTGCAGCGATCGCGTATCATAACTCCGACTCGGCAATTCACCCGCAAATAACGGTAACTTTGTCAAAGCTCCTAAGAGATGGCGGGTGCGCTGGTCAAATTCTTTGGGGGTAATTGTATCGAGCGATCGCGCCGCATGGAGTGCTGCGAGATAATCTCCCAATCCCCAGAGGGTTGCACCTTTAAAATCACTGCGATCGTCTATCAGCCCATTCTTGGCGTGATAATTTGCTTGAAAGTATCGCCAAGCCGCCTCTGCATAGCGCCGTTCAACAGGCGTTAGCGATCGATCTAGTTTCAGGTTAGATGATGACTGGGGACTATCCACTGGTGGAATAGGTGCAACAGCTACTTCTGTCGGTTTAGAAGTATCCGCAGGGGTTGCAGTTGGAGTCGTAACAGTAGAATTGGGTTGATTTGCAGGTGTTGTTGGAGAGGCATTTTCACTAGGTTTGCCAGTAGAATTAGGTTGATTTGAGGATGTTCCTGAAGAAGCATTCTCACTAGGCTTGCTAGTAGACACACTCGTAGAAGCGGAAGCAATTAACGGGTGATTTCCCCTAGCTTTGTAGTATAAAATCTCTAAAATTAACCCATTAGTATTACCAGTCAAAGCTTTATTGGGTTGTTTTGATTCTTCATAGATCCCAGCATAGTAACCACTATCATCAGGACTGCGGAGATCCTTGACTGCATCAAAAACTTTTTGGGCATAAGCATTCTCTGGAAACAGATAGTGCCAGCCAAAAGCTGCTTTTGTACTCAGGCTGCGAAACTGTGGATAAGGTTGATTGGTATCGGTAATAGTTGCCCAATTTGTACCGTTGGCGTAAACGGTGTTGTAGAGAAAATAAGGTGCTTGGTCGATATTATCTTCTGTCACCGCAGTTAACTGACCTGTGGTATCAAAACGCCGTTTTTGCACATCTAAAACCCTAGCAGCAAAATCAGCTAACTCACCCTGCAAGCCAAATTCAATCCCATCAAGGATATAAGACTCACTCACAACGTAATTATTAGCATTGGTGCTTTGAAAGTCACGGCTATCAACAGGGATTTGCACACCATTAATTTCAACTAACTTAAACGGTTCTAAGGCAATAGCCTTGGGTGCTGAGAAACCCCAAAGTTGATAACCCCTAGCGCCGTATTCTTCGTAGCCGAGTCGTCCTTCTTGTACTAGTAAGGTTTTGTTATCAGGGAGAACAGTAGCGCCAAAAAGTTGTCCATCTTTGAGCGATCGCGCCACCTGCCACTTCGCTATAATTCCTTTGAGCCAGTCATTATATTGAGGATGACAGGTACGGATGACATCAAACGCAGCCATTATTCGCCCAACATCCAAAGCAGACCAGCCAAGACCACGCTCCAGCGGATTGTTACCATAATCAACCATCTGTGCGGTGGCTGCGTTATAGACTTTATTGGGCAAAGCATCTTCAAATAACTTCAGACTGCTAAGAGTCGTCAAAAACTTATTGAGGCGGGAATCAAAGTCTGCTTGATCGGTAAGATTCAACCATCGTGCAGTATTCAATGCCATCAGGTAGTTACCCATATCCCAGAGTGTACCTGAAGGATAACCCCCAGTAGAATTGGTAAATCCCGTTGCTGGCTGATAATTTTTGACAAAATACTGCCAAGCTGCACGAGCATAAGTCTGTTCTTCAGATGTCAGCGGGGTTGTAATATTGCTACAGCTATTGGAATTTTGAGATAAGACTGGTGTCGGGATGTAAAACAAAAATTGCAGAAATGTTCCAATTAGGAACAATGCAATCCATCTCAACAGCTTTGGTTGAGGGGGTTTGTATATCATAATTTAAAGAAGAAGTTAGGAGCGTCATAGCCCGTCTGTACAGTTATAATTCATAAATCAAGTTTTATCCGGTATAAAAAATAGACTTGGCGATCGCTTTAGTCAATAGCGGTCAACCATTTTCACCGCAGAGATGCCACCTCTGCTAATCTGTCGGCTAGTCCTGTAGAAAATTAAGATAGCGAAAATTGAAGCTGGAGCGATCGCAGCAGCCGGGAGGAACGGGATTTTGTGAGGTTGGGTGAAAAAGGTGCGATGCCCACAACATATCTTTAATCGGAATAATCACATGAAGCCGTTTGTATGGGGATAGCGGTTTAGCGGCAGTGGCTGACTTTTTGGGAATGCGTTAGAAACACACTTAAAACGGGAATAATAAAGTGTCTAGATATACTAAATAGTTATAAATACAATGCAACCCCAACGTACTGCTGTAATCTTGATTGGTTATCAAAATGACTACTTTGCAACCGATGGTATTCTACATAATGTCAGTAGACCGAAAACTTCTGCGATCGCTCTTTTCTGAATACCAGTCTAAGTGGTGGAACTAAACAATTAATTAGAGGTAGGCGGAGTTATAAGACCAGTTACACTTTAAACAGCGATAAATATGGTTCAGTCACTTTTAGTGTGTGGATAGTTTGCACATATAAAAATGGTAAAAGACAAGAGCATGGGCGGGAATTTTTTGTTTATGCTGTCTATAAAGTTAAGTTAACTTTGCAGCTGATACACGATGACTATCGTCTACGTTTCGGGATTGAGAGTAGTTATTGCATGAAAAACCAGTGCCGAATCAAAACAAAAGATTAAAAATCCCACCATTCGGCTTTTATTTGTAGCTTTGGCATTCTTAATTATTAATGTCTGGATTTATCTAGTATGGCATTATATCAGCCGTTTAAAAAGAAGTACTAGACAAGTTTTTTCTCACCTATTTACTCTCAAACAGATGCTTGAATTTTTACGCCAAGCAGTAGACCGCAACTATGGGGTAGCCTGCGAAGTTTATTTACCGTCCGGCTGATTTTGCTTGATTTTTGCGGCTTATTTATAAGCTAGACTTATTATCGGTTCCAGGCAATCAGCTTTTTTACGTTCTCCGAAAAATTGTATCATACACTACTATTTTTTAGCGATCACAAAACTTTTCGGTCTACTGAATTTAACCAGGAAGCAATTGACAGCCCTTAGCTTCGCAGAAGCATTAGCTGATGACGAGATTGAACTAAATGATTTACAAGGCAATAATCCTTGTCGGCAAGCGTGTTCTCAAGCAGCCTATAGAGTCGTTTTAGCTGCTCAATGCTCGACAAGGATTGTAGCGAAACTAGCTTCTCCAGAATAACTTATACTCCTTTGCTGGGCTGCGTTTTAGCTCTTCTATTAAAATCTGTTAATCTGTAAATATAAAATTGTTGATTTAAATCACATCTAAGCATCTATTAAGAGTAATATTATGGCATGGGAATTGCTATAGCAACACTGTGGGCTTTAGCGCTACGCAGCAAAACAGGTAAAAAGATGGAGGAAAAAATACAGCATTACATAAAAGCACCAATTACTGAGGCTGTTATTGACTTACGCGTTGAAATGTCTTTTGAGGGAGGGTTGTCCTCTCTTAATGATTTTGGGCATCGTATACAAGCGGAATACTTAAAACGCAGCGAGCTAGTTAACGTTGAAAGTCAAATCCAGATTAAAGAGGGTGAAACATCCATAGCTGGTAATCAGACTGTTTTCGGTTATCGCTATTCATCTCCTGACAATAAACAAATTGTTCAAGCACGTTTAGATGGCTTCTCATTCAGCAGACTAGCACCTTATGAAAAATGGGAAATATTTCGAGATGAGGCACGACGATTATGGGATTTATACCAAGTTACCACTAATTCAACAACGGTTACCAGAGTAGCAGTACGTTACATCAATCGGCTAGATTTACCTTTACCTTTAAATAATCTCAAAGAATATTTACTCACAGCGCCAGAAATATCCCATAAACTTTCTCAAGGGCTTAGTGATTATTTTATGCAATTAGAAATTCCTCAAGAAGATATTGGAGCAACACTAGTATTGATTGAAGCACTTATACCGTCTTCTAAAGATAATTTTCTTTCTGTATTATTAGATATAGATTTATTTTCTAATGTTGATTTTGCTAGCAACGATGATAAACATTGGAGTTTACTAGAAACTTTTCGTAGTCGTAAAAACGAAATATTTGAAGCTTGCATTACCGACAAAACTAGGGAGTTGTTAAAATAATGGCTACATTCACTTTGGCGTCACAGAATAGCTCATTTGTTCGTAATACTGGCAACACATCACTTCCACTTGAAGGGCAAGAAGGAAGACTATTAAACAGTAAAATTCATCAAGTATCAGACAAAATTAAAACGGATGAACCAATCCAGAGACTTTTAAAATCTTTTGAAGAAGATAATCAGCAAAGAAATCAAAGACTTCTGGATTATATCCAATCTCTGCGCTCTAAAATGGTTACTAGCAATGAAACTGAGTTTACGCTATCAGTTCTCGAAAAAGCCGAGCAGGTATGGAAAAACCTAAGAAGCGTTTTTTTGTCGAAAGACCAGTGCTTAGAAGTACCAGATGCTTGTCCTGGATACCAAGATAATTTCATGTATGCTTGGTCAAAAGGAGAACACTATCTTGAATGTGAAATTTTTGGCACTGGAGAAGTGGAGTTCTTTTATCGCAATAATGATGATATTTGGGGAGAAGATATAAAAGTTGGACAGGAGTTCTCTACCGCAATTATTGACAAGCTTGCGCTGTTTGCTTGGTGACCTGTCTATGAGGCTGGATCTGGTACAAGATTTAAAATCAGTGCCAGATCATTGCCACGTTATACGCCTTGCTCGATTACCAAAAGATTTTTTAGAAAAGAAAAAGGTTTTACCCGTTCAACTAGATAAAGAATTGGAACCTTCAACTCAAGACAAGGATTCAAAGCCTCCTCATCTCAGTTTTTGGGTTGAATTTCTTACAACACCAAACCAAGCATATAATTTCTTGCGGGAGAACAATCCTAATTCAGACAAAAAATTGGTTCTTCGCCTGAAAGTTGAGGAAATTCGTAAAGTTGTGGGGATTGTTGATAAAGAAAATACTTACCCTGAATTATTAGATGTTATATGGGTGTTTCTTGAAAAATCTGTAAGAGATAGCCATCCAGGGGCAAAAGGACACTCTGGAATCATTGGTTTATTCGAGCAATCTTTACCTAGCGGACTAACCAAAGGACAGTCAAAGCTTTTACGCAAGTATTTGCGCTCAAAGCTAGCAGAATTAGCATCTAAAGATTGTTTTATGCTTGAAGAGTAAAATTATTTATTTAAATTAAAAATCAAATTAATAATAAAATCCAAAATCACAGATTTTTGTTATAAGTATTTTGGTTTCTAATAAAATATACAAACCAAAATACTTACCGAAAAATACAAGTTGTCGCAATTTTTAAACTAAACCGTTTAGTTTAAAAATAGTGATTAGTAAATTTTTGACTTACTTGTGACTAATAATTTCTTGAGAAGTTACGATGAAATCACAATCGAACTTTAGTTAAGATATTTCCTTCCCAGACAATAAAAGCATCAAACAGCAATGCCTCTTCCGTCGAATTCTACCAATTTATAGTAAATCTCATTTAGCAAATCCCATGCCACATCGTCATTATCCTCCCGCCTACTTACGCTATCTCAAAGCCAGGTTATGGAATCTAGGGCGGCCTGGTTTTTGGGGAACTGCGATTTTTTTATCTGTAGTTGGGCTAGCAACCTGGGAATACTGGTCAAACCCAGATATTTTCGTTTATAAGCAAAAAAAACCAGTCGTTTTACAAAAGTCTGCTGATTCCTCGCTGTCAGAAGAAAACAAAGCTATTGCAGCAGATATTGATAACCTACCAGTTTTATTTAATGACTTTGAGCAAGCAACTCTCTCATTAAACGCAAATGCGCCTGAAGAAAAGACTGAGGCAAAAAAAACCAAAGGCTCATTAGATGATGTAATTAATAAACAAAAGTCTGCTAATAATACCAAATTAAATCCTAGTTCAGGTGTTAACGGCGACACCTCCCCAACCGCGAAAAATCCCTTTGTCCAACAAACAGACAATTTATTGCGTACTGGAACAGTTGATAGTAATAACCCGTTTCTAGGTCTTAAAACCTTTAATACGGCGTCTGAACCAACAGAGGGAGACCAAACATCTTCTAGCCTGGGTGTTGGATTCACTAATCAAACCAATAAGAATCAAAATTCTCTCTCTATCAACCCTTTGCAAGCAGCTCTTAATCAATCGACAAACCAGAAATTGTCTAGCTTTAGTAGTAGCACTGCAACTCAGACAAATGCCTTGGGGCAAGACTCCGCTCCAGGAACAACCCTAATGCCACCCATCAATAGCTTAACCAGTCAGAATTCTCTACCAAATACTGGGTTAACTACTGGGACAGGCAACACGTCAACGGGTACGAACTTCCCACAAAATCCCTACAGTAATTTAAATAACGGTCAAGTAGTGCCTAATAATGGGTTAACTACGGGTACGAACTTACCGCAAAATTCCTACAATACTTACACTAATTTAAACAACGGTCAAGCAGTGCCTAATGTAGTGCCTAACGTAACACCAAGTAATACTGTACCTTACTCTAGCCAGAGTCCGAGTCAAAGTGTTGTCACACCCACAAACCCCGTGGGATATGGGAATTATGGCTTGCAGCAACCGATTCAACTCCCACAATCTAATTATGGGAATTATGGCTTGCAGCAACCGACCCAACTACCACAAACTAATTATGGGAATTATGGCTTGCAGCAACCGACCCAACTACCACAATCTAATTATGGGAATAATGGCTTGCAGCAACCAGTGTTGCAGCAACCAACACAGTCTAATTCCGTATATCTTCGTCAACTTCGAGACAGGTATAGAAATCCTGGTCAAAACTGATTTTGAGTACGTTGGCTTGATCGAGTCTAGTTAAGGTGATTGTGGGCTATTTGGAATTATCGGAACTTCTGGTGTTTCAGGTTGTTGCTGTTGTCGTTGCAAATATTTACTCAATACATAAGCCATATCCCCACGGGTTACGGGTTTTAATGGGGAAATATTGCCTTGAGCATCTGTATTCAGAAATCCCTCAGTAGCGACTGTAGCGATCGCTTTTCTAGCCCAAGTTGGGATAAACTTTTCATCTGGATGTGAAGCCAGAATCTCATTTACAGCGGCATCAGGAAATTGAAATACACCATAAGCCTGGGCGAAAATAGCCAGAGCTTCTGCCCTTGTCACCTTTTGGTTAGGAAAGAATTCATTGCCCCGATAGCCTTTCATGATGTCAGTTTTTAAGACTGTCTGTATATCATTAAATGCCCAATAAGAACGAGGAACATCTGGAATAGTTAAATTTTCTTTGGTAACAGCTTCTCTTTTATCTAGACGAAATGCTTTTACCATAATCGAGGCTAACTCTGCCCGACTCAGTAATCTTTCTGGATAAAATTTGCCATCGGGAAAGTTTGTCATCCATTTGACAGCAGTTACTTGTTGAATGGAATCAGCTGTTATTCCAGAATTAGATTCTGGTACTTGAGCAATTGCTGGCAAGCTTTGTAGTAGTGCCATTAAAGATAGAGTAATTGAAAGCTGACGCATCATGATAACTACTTTTAGCTGCTAACGTGAATTAAAAAAAACTACGTTACTGAGGTTAACGCAAAATTTAGTCTCAGTTGATGACGAATTTCGGCTAGGCAATGTTGCTCCCGTTACGTAGTGCGTTAGCTGGTTTCGATCGTCAAGGGAGTAGAAATCAGCAAAAACTTGTTTTTTCTCTTTGAGATTTTGGCGTTATCCGCCCACTACTATGGACTATAGTCAGTTTTTCAGGAGTTTTGGGAATGACAGCAGCAGCAGATCCCGTAAAGTTGATGAAGCAAGAAGTTGGCAAAGCCGCCGCCGCCCTAGTCAAGTCGGGTTCCATTGTGGGGTTGGGTACGGGGTCAACTACAGCATATACGATTCAGTTTTTGGGCGATCGCCTCAAGTCGGGCGAACTCAAAGATATTATTGGCATACCTACCTCGTTTCAGTCAGAAGTGCTGGCGAAACAGTACGGTGTTCCTCTCGCCACCTTGGATGCAATTGACCACATCGATATTGCCATCGATGGCGCAGATGAAGTCGATCCGCAGAAGAATTTGATTAAAGGTGGTGGTGCAGCACATACCCGCGAAAAAGTTGTAGACTACCTGGCAGAACAGTTCATCGTCGTAGTAGACAGTGGTAAGTTAGTAGACCGCTTGGGTTCTAGTTTTGCTGTACCCGTGGAAGTGATTCCAATGGCAATTACCCCTGTCACCAATGCCATCAAAAAACTCGGTGGCAAACCAGAACTCCGTATGGGTGTAAAAAAAGCTGGGCCAGTAATCACCGATCAAGGAAACTTTGTCTTAGATGTCAGATTTGACTCCATTGAAGATCCAGCCGGACTAGAAAAGACATTGAATAACATTCCCGGCGTTCTGGAAAATGGGATCTTTGTGAACTGTGTCGATTTAGTTTTAATTGGCGAAGTCAAAGATGGTCAGCCATTAGTGCGGCAACTGTAAGAATTTTGGATTTTAGATTTTGGATTTTAGATTTCAGAGACATCTAAAATCCAAAACTAAGCAAGATTCCAGTGAGTTTAAACAGAAATTTCACAAAATTCGCCAGTCGTATTAATTCATTCTGAATTCTGAATTCTGAATTCCGACTCCTGAATTCTGTTTTGACATTAAACTTTGGCCTACTTTTCTATAAAACCTCAAAAATAGCCTTAGCCCGTCTTCTGCTTTAAGCTTGCCGCACTCCCGCGTTATCATCTGAGAAAGATAAAACTGTTGCGATCGTGGGGAGGCCTTTCTCACTTTAGAAATTCCAACAACTACATCCCGTAAAATAGACAGGCAAGAACCCTGCCCGATAAAAATATGGGAAAATTTTTGGGAAATCCCTCAAAACTCAGGACTCGGTACTTATCTGCTCACTCAGGACTCAGGACTCTTTATGTTAGCAGGCACAATTTTGCAGGATGGAAAATATACCCTAATTCAAGAAATAGGGCGGGGTGGCTTTGGCATTACGTTTAAAGCTACGCATCACTACTTGGGTCAGGAGGTGGTGATGAAAACCATCAATGAACGGCTGCGACAACATCCTGATTTTGCCAAATTCGAGCGCCAATTCCAAGATGAAGCCAGACGATTAGCTACGTGTATTCACCCAAATATAGTCCGAGTTAGTGACTTTTTTGTGGAAGCTGGACTGCCTTATATGGTGATGGAATACATTCCTGGCGAAACCTTGGGAGACGCATTTGTATTACCGGGGATAACTTTGCCTGAAGCCACAGCAATTCATTACATCCGGCAAATTGGGGCAGCGTTGCAGGTAGTACATAACAACGGCTTGTTACACCGCGATGTCAAACCGGATAATATTATTCTTCGTCAAGGAACACAAGAAGTAATACTAATTGATTTTGGCATTGCCAGGGAATTTAATGGCAATGTCAGGCAGACCCACACAGGTTTGGTTTCTGAGGGTTATTCTCCCATTGAGCAGTATATGACGCAAGCGGCGCGCACACCCGCCACGGATGTTTATGGTTTAGCGGCAACCTTGTATGCACTGTTGACAGCCCAAGTTCCCATGCCAGCATTATTGCGCGATCGCGAACAAATGCCTTCCCCCCGCGAACTGCAACCACACTTGAGTGCTGCTGTCAACCAAGCGGTAATGCGCGGTATGGCAGTAGAGTCTCGTTTTCGGCCAGCGACAGTTGCTGAGTGGCTGCAATTGCTACCTGGAAATGGGGTGAATGGAACACCGCAAGTTTTACCCACTTACGCAGTACCAACTGTCAATTTATCTGCGCAGCAAGCAGCAACTGTAATTGGGAAAACTGCCCAAAATTCTATTTATAGACCATCTGTGCTGGCGCAACCCAACCCAGGCATAGCTAAGGAAACTGTACTGGCTAAAAAGTTGGGATCATCTCAGGTACTTATTGGTATAGGTGTAGCCTTAGTTGCTGCTACAGCAGGTTTTGGGATCACAAGCATATTACCCAAATCTCAGCAGCAGCCAACTGCCAAGCCACTTGTTGAAAAGCCAACTCAAGAATCAGGCGCGAAAGCACCTAATTTTGATAGTACATCTTCACCCAGAGGTGAACAGACTAACACTACCTCAAGAACCGAAACAGCACCTGGCTCTAATTCCAAGCAGCGTCGCCGCAATCGTCGTTCTTCTCAAGAAGAATCTACCAGCAGCCCCACAAGAGAATCGCAACGCGGTGATTCCGAACAATCCACACCTTCACCTAGCGTTTCACCCACACCCTCATTAGTGGAGAAATTACGGGCAATCCGCTCATCTCGAGAAGCTTCCCCCGCCCCCGCACCATTGCCATTTCCACAAAAGAACTTACCCGCTTCTAGTCAAAATCCTGCTTCCCCTCAACCCGTAAGTCCATCAAAACCTCTACTTATACCACCAGCACCACCAACAGAATCCAAACAATCAGATCCTTCTGCTGTGGTAGTACCAACATTGGAAAAGCAAAATTCACCGACTAATAGTGAATCCCAGAATATTCAGAAGTTTGAGGAAAAGCCACAAGATGACAATAACTAGTACCGCAAGGCGGAATTCAAAATTCAAAATTCAAAATTAATACAGCGTAAGCGTTTAATTGGTTTGAAATGGGTGGTTTATTTACGCCGTACTGTACTAATCAATTTTGGAGTTTGGTAAAGCAGCGCGGTGACTCAAGCACCACGCTGACTCCTATTAACTAATTACGAATTACGAATTACGAATTACGAATTATTTTAGGAAGGATCAAGCCTATTATGTACAACAACTTCCCCCTTCTTATTAATCTTCACCGGATTCTTGGGAAAAGCTTGATTATTCAAATAACGCATAAGTTTTACAGTTTGAAAACTCCGATCGATATGAGGAATTCCTTGCCGATCCATCCGAACGGGAATAATTTTACTTGAAACCAAATCTCCTGCTGAGCTGAGTTTGACTTCTAAAATCATTGAGTCACCTGTTTGGGCATTTGTAGATAAAGTCCGATATCCCAAAAAGTTTCCTAAAGAATAGGCAATGATTTTTCCCCGATAAATTTCCATCGCTCTCGGAACGTGAGGGCCATGTCCTAGTACTAAGTCTGCTCCAGCGTCAATCATGTTTCGAGCAAACGCGATCGCATTACCTCGGTTTTCTCCATAAAAAAACTCTGTTTGATTCTTAACATGTAGTGCCCCCGTTCCTTCCGCACCAGCGTGCATCGATACTACTACAATATTGGCTTTATTTTTGGCTTCTGCCACGAGTGCTTTAGCCGCTCCTAAATTATGGATGGAGTTATACATTTCATAAGGAGAAAATCCGATCATTGCCACGGGGATATTGTTAGCTTGCAAATAAAGAATTTGATTTTTATGACCTAATGTTGCAATGCCTACAGCCTGAAGATTTTTCATTGTATCTTTGAACCCTACCGGGCCAAAGTCCATTGCATGGTTATTTGCCATATTGAACACATTAAAACCAGCTTCAGCAAAAAGCTGGGCGTATGCAGGTGGAGAGCGAAAGGCAAAGACTTGTCCTCGACTAATATCTTTGGCAGTATAGGGATAATTAGTTAGACTACTTTCAAAATTACCAAACAAGATATCAGCTCCTTGCAAGTGAGTTATCACTGACTTTGGTAATAATTGATCTCGAAAACGGGGTAATCTATAGTTAGGGAAATTAGTACCGGGAATAATATCTCCAACAGCTTTGATGGTAATAGTATTTGGAAAGGTTTGTTGTTGTGTTTTTGATGGCGTAAGTTCAGGAATAGCTAATGGAAATTGCACAGGCTTAGTAGGCATAGTAGCAGCGTTTAATCGCTGTGATTGACCAAGCCGGATGATGACTCCTATACTAATACCCAGATATAAAGAAATGCTGATTAGACTAAATGAGAATACTCGCCCCAAGCTGCGATCTACCATCGTTCACTCCTCACACGATGGCATTAGTTTATCCCAAAAATCTGTAAAATCTGTGTTAGCGGTGTATATTTTAGTGTTTTTGGCAAATATTTGACTACGTAAATATTAAGCGATAATTCTATCTAACTTGCAAATAAACAGATAAGTTTCTCAAAGCCCTTGTTAAAGGTAGGCAAATTTCCGCTACATTGTAGTAAATTTTCAGTAATCTTTTGAACGGAGAGGGGGGGATTCGAACCCCCGTTGGGTTTCCCCAAAACGCATTTCGAGTGCGTCACCATGAACCGCTCGGACACCTCTCCAACTATTTATTCAGACATTTGAGTATCTATTATACATTCAAATGCTGTAAATTTAAGGAAATTTTGCTGTATTCCCTATACTACTATAGCATTATCGCTTTTTTTGCGTAATGCAATCTTCCAAGAACACCAACGGCAAATTAAGGTCTGTAGACATCAAAAAAGACATCACAAGATTCATGTTACTTAGATTAGCATGGCTTAAAAATAACAGTACTCGTGTTATTCTGTGAAATATTTTTTAATCAGCATCCTCTGATCTCAACTACTCTAATAAAAGCGTAGCCAGCCGTAAGGCTTGTCGTCAGACATCGCACTCCCGTTAATCCTTGCCTTCTATCGCTTAAACTACTGCTGTATCTGCTTTCTACACTTTAACTCTTTTGTTAAGAAAGATGTGACTAATGCATAGATCCCGAAACTAAAAATCCCACCAATCAAAAGGTGGGATGAGTTAAGTATTGAATTGGTTACAGGGACAGGCAGAGCAAAAATTTTAAATCTCTACTGTATTTAGATACTTACCAACTTGTTTCTCAGTATCATTACAGAGAACAAAAATCCTACTAATTAGAATGATTCAAGTGCTTCTGTTTCACTGTCATAAGTCTCAAAAACCGTTATTAGTTGGGTTATCGTCAGAATATCATTAACTTTCGGGGGAAGATTTGTTAATTTAAGTTTCCCACCTTGGTTATTGGTTGTAGTATAACCTGATACTAGCTCACCTATTCCCGAAGAGTCTATTGTAGTCACTCCGCTTAAATTGAGCAAAATCTTTTTAGCACCATTTGCAAGTGCGCTGCTGATAGATTCGCGAAGGGTTAAATCACCTTGGCCAATTGTCACTTTGCCTTTTACATCTAAAATAGTCACGTCTTTCACAGTTCTTGTTTCTATTGACATAGTTATGCTTCGTTAATAGTGTTGTTTTACAAGAACTTATCACGGCTGAAAAATCGTTACAAGGACAGTTAAGACAGATAAGACACTTAAGGAAAAAAGATAAATAAGTTTAGAAAAGTTAGATTCTCGCAATCTATTTTCGTTTGGCGTTGTCGATGCTGTCACTTGTTGGGCGAATGTCGAATTTACTTTACTTGGTAGGCATAGAGACTTCCCAAATTCCTTGATTTCCGCCATATTCTAGAACATAAATCTTATTGCTAATAATCTCAGCATCAATGGGATTACTAAAACCTTTGACAAGGCGCGTAGCTTTAAGTTTATAGTTGGTATTTCCTACTTTAGTTAAATTTAAATGCAGTAGGTCTTGGCTGGCATCTTTAAAAGGGCCTATTAGTGTTTCACCAGTGGGATCGCCTGGTGTCCAACTCAACATAAATCCATCTCTGTTGAATTCTGGACTCATTACTCCTTGCATATCAAAAACTAACCCTAAAGGAGAACGGTGTGTTGTAAAAGTGCTAAAAGTTTTCCCAAGAACACTGGCATCTTTGATTTTTCCATCTACAGGATCGCGGTAATTATCTGCGTCCGGGCCAAGATTAGGAATTGGTTCAATCAAATTTCCAGTAGGCCGAATAGGAAAGGTGGGATCGTTACGATAGTAGCCCTTTTGGATAGCGTTAAATTGAGGGCTTAACAATCGGTCAGTAGCAGGATTATAATTGGGAAATTGTTGTGGATTATCTGTTCCACCAATACGCCAAGGAAAGCCGTAATTACCACCTAAACGTAGCCAATTTAATTCTTCGGACATATCGCGATCTGGCCCATTTTCTGTACCAAATAAATCCCCATTGGGTGCAAAAGCCATATCGAAAGTATTACGTGTTCCTTCTGCAAAAATATAGCCAGCTGTCTTTAAAGTTGCTCGATTGTTTGCCAGAAAGAGATTGTTACCATTACTAGGAAGACGGAGTATACAGGCGGTTAATCCGACTTCGCGAGTATTAGGATATAGACCATCAACAGACTGAACCTCACCATGATCGGTACGAGAACCGCTATTCACATAGATAAAGTTACCATCCAGGCTAACAACTACGCCGTTGAACCGATGGTCATAAGCTGTTTTGCTTTTGGGATAGGCTTCACTCTTAGCTAAGATAGACCAGAGACGCTGTTTTGTACTTGAATTAATTACACCTTTAACAATAATTGCTTGAGTTTGGTTATTCACAAGGTCTGCATTGCCAACTAAATAAATTGTGCCGTTAGGGCCGATGGCCATACCTTGAGTTTCACTTATATTATGATTACTAGAGTTGTACACAAGTGTTCTAGTAGAGGAGGCTAAATTGACTTGATAAATCTCACCATTTCGTTTGAGGTAATAGAGAGTATTGTTTCGTGGATCTTTTACAATCCGCACAGAAGGAGAGACTGATAGTGTATTAATAATGTTGCGAACCTTGATATCAGGACGCAGGGATTGAGGTACAACACTTACTCCAGTAGTGCTATGATTTAATAAAACTATTGTAAATAATAGTGTTATTGTAAATAACAGCGCTTTAAGAGCAAAATTACCGATAAATCTGCGTTTAAATTGCTTAGATGATTTAGTGTTATTCATGATTTTCTTGATAAAATAGTAAGTTAATTTTGTTGTTAAATTCCTCTTGATGAGAGAAAAGTTTTGGAATTTTAGCTTGGGTCTTAGAAGACCATAGTGATGAAACATTTAAACCTTTATGGGACATTATTTGCTCTTGGCAGTGCTATTTTTATGTGACGGATGGATGGAAAGTTTACCCCAGTTTTATCAAAACAGAATTCAGGAGTCAGGATGGGCTAAACCTTAGCTATCCGCTAACAGAATTGAATTCTGTGCTACTGGTGGATGAATAAATGGGTTTAAGACCCACGCCTCTATAGGCGGTCTACAATTAAGCATGGTGTAAAACCATACGGAACTTGATTCTGACTTCTGAATTCTAAATTCTTCTTTTTTATTAACCCAGAAGATCATATCGTCAGTAAAACATATATGACTACGTAGAAAGTGAAAATACACATTTACGTGATTATCTTACACGCCTACAGACGCTCCTAACGTCGCTACCGCTTCGCTATCGAAAAAAATTATGCTATTCCAAATCAATAGATGTGCTTAAATATTCAATTTCGATGGTTACTTGGTTATTGAGTGTATAAAAAAATATTCGTATTTAGCTAATTCATCCTGCATTTATGCAACGCCTGTTAGTGCAATCATGCAATCGTACTATCCTCCCATCTTTGAAAAGCGAAAAGCAATCCGCACCCGAAAAAACTTTCCAACAAAATATTTCGGATTGTCTGATAACTTACTGTATTCTGGGATATCTTACCTTGTGGAAAGCCAAATAATGACTCTGAATATGCAACGACTCATCAAAAAAACTTCTAACCCAATTCGCGAGATAACAGAAGTAACTCCACCATCGACTCAACCGATTGAGATGCCTGAGAGTCAAGATATTCCTGAATCGGTGGTTGAACCAAATCTATCTGTGTACATCGAAGCATCCGAATCGGACTACATCTGTGAACACTATCGCCCTTTGCGCTCCATTGGTAACTCTGGCTGGCAACCGTCTGATGTGTGGCGCGAGTTGAGAGTTGATAATTTCTGCGGGTGAGTAATATGAACGCAAAGAGCCATTCGATTTATGGCTGAATAAAATTATACGTTTGTCTAATTCCTGCTGAAATGTAATTCCTTAGCTACAGCAATAAAGTAGCTCAGGTTTCGTAGTCTCATCTTTTTGATACTTTATAAGTATCAATTTTAAATAAATATATATTGGACATCTCAAAAAAGGCTACATATCATACTCGTACAGAGATTTGATTGAGGCCAGAGCAATGAGTGAAAAAACAACGTCAGAGAATTTCAGAAGTAAAGTTGTTACACAAGGGGTACAGCGATCGCCAAATCGGGCTATGCTGCGTGCAGTAGGTTTTCAAGACGAAGACTTTAAGAAAGCAATTGTCGGTGTGGCTAATGCCTACAGCACCATCACTCCCTGTAACATGGGGATTAATCAACTAGCACTCATCGCTGAAGCTGGAATTAAACTAGCCGGGGCAATGCCGCAAATGTTCGGCACAATTACTATTAGTGATGGGATTTCGATGGGAACTGAGGGAATGAAATATTCCCTAGTGTCACGAGAAGTGATTGCTGACTCCATTGAAACCGTCTGTAATGGTCAAAGTATGGATGGTGTGATTGCCATTGGTGGCTGCGATAAAAATATGCCAGGGGCAATGATTGCAATGGCACGGATGAATATCCCGGCTATCTTTGTTTACGGTGGGACAATTAAACCCGGACACTACAACAGCCGTGACTTGACTGTTGTAAGTTCCTTTGAGGCTGTGGGTGAATACAGTGCTGGTAAAATTGACGACACCGAACTCATGGAAGTAGAACGCCACGCTTGTCCTGGTGCTGGTTCTTGCGGTGGGATGTTCACAGCCAATACTATGTCCTCGGCTTTTGAAGCGATGGGTATGAGTTTACCCTATTCTTCCACAATGGCGGCGGAAGATAATGAAAAAGCCGATAGTACTGAAGAATCTGCCAAGGTATTAGTAGAAGCAATTCGCAATCAATTGTTACCCAGGCACATTATCACGCGCAAATCTATAGAAAATGCTATTTCTGTAATTATGGCTGTGGGTGGTTCAACTAACGCCGTGTTACATTTTCTGGCGATCGCTCATGCGGCTGGTGTAGAACTTAATCTAGATGATTTTGAAATTATCCGCGATCGTGTCCCGGTTTTATGCGATTTAAAACCCAGTGGTAGATATGTCGCCACAGACTTACATCAAGCTGGTGGTATTCCCCAAGTGATGAAAATGCTATTGGTGCATGGATTACTTCACGGTGACTGTATCACGATCGCAGGTAAAACCATCGCCGAAATTTTAGCAGATGTCCCCGATGAACCACCCACGAATCAAGATGTGATTCGTCCTTGGAATAACCCAATGTATGCTCAAGGTCACTTAGCCATCTTGAAAGGGAATCTCGCTACAGAGGGAGCAGTAGCAAAAATTACTGGGGTAAAAAATCCCGGCATTACTGGCCCTGCACGGGTATTTGATTCCGAGGAAGAATGCTTAGATGCCATCCTTGCAAGTAAGATTAAAGCCGGTGATGTAATTATCGTCCGCTACGAAGGGCCGAAAGGTGGCCCTGGTATGCGGGAAATGTTAGCACCCACCTCAGCAATTATTGGTGCAGGTTTAGGCGATGCAGTGGCGTTAATTACTGATGGACGCTTTTCAGGCGGTACTTATGGGATGGTAGTCGGACACGTTGCTCCCGAAGCCGCCGTTGGTGGTGCGATCGCTCTGGTCGAAGAAGGTGATAGCATCACTATCGATGCTAATTCTCGCTTGTTACAAATCAACATTTCCGATGCAGAATTAGCCAGTCGCCGCGCCAAATGGCAACCCCGTCCACCCCGTTATACAAAAGGCATCTTAGCAAAATATGCCAAGTTAGTTTCCTCTAGTAGTGTTGGTGCTGTCACAGACTTGGATTTATTTAATGAGTAGGGAGTAAGGTTAGAGACGCGAGATATCGCGTCTCTCTACAAGAGTATGGAAACATGATTTTCTGGCGTTGGCTGTGAAACTTACAGCAGAATTCAGAATTCAGGAGTAAACATGCTTTATAACTCAATACAGTTCAGTTAAGGCTAAAACTCTTTGCCAAAGTCAATTTTTTTAACGTAGACGCTTCGGCTTGCCGCAGGCTACCGCAAAGGACGCATTCGCGCAGCGTCTCGTCAGAGAAGGACGCAAAGATAAGAAAGAAGTCCTTACCCAACCATATTGCTTTACATGATTCCTAACAGACTTAGCTTGTGTATTTCACCAACTTGAAATCTGCTGTCAGTCGCTCTACTTATGTTTTAAAGTAGAAAATAGTTGATTGAAAGTGTTTGTTACTACCAATGAAAGTTTTAGGGTTAGTTCTGCCAGTCATGTTACTGCTATGCAGTCCTGCTATGGCAGTTGAGCTTAAAGGACAAAATATTGACGGTCAAAAGCTACCTGCTACAGCTTATTACTATGCAACTGGTGGGGTCTACAAAGTTCAGGTGCGCTTTCACAACAAACGAGCCACAATTTACTTTGACGACGGCAACCAAACAACTATACAGTTGAACCAGCGAGCGATCGCTGACTCAAAGAATATTGAAGGTTTTGGAAAACTAGGACAATATCCTTTAAATAGAATATTCAGTGTGGGGTTGGTGTATGACAATAATTGGCTCGGTAGCAGTGATAGTCAATTCCAACTGTCTAATCCGCTAGAGGGGTTGTGGAAAATTAGTTTGGAGTGAATACTCATCCGACTTTAAAAAAGTTTCTCACTTCTAGGAAGCTAATTCGACAATATATCCTCTGCTAGATTCCATTGGTGACAAGTTAAGGAAATAGGTAAATTGTCAAGAGAGAGATTTGCTTGAAACTGTTGCTACTGTAACTCATAAACCTGATAATCTGCTGTATTTTGGATGAATTAAGAAATAGGATGACAATAGCAAGTCAAAAAACTTGTCAATTGTATTGTGGACATCGAGGTGCTGGAAAATCTACAGAACTGCTTAAATTAAAGAAATATTTAGAAAATCGGGAATTTTACGTAATATATTTTGCAGATGATGAAGAGGACATAGACTTAGAAGATACTCAATCTCACATGGAGACAACAACATGACATATTGTTCAAATTGTGGTGCTGAAGCCAATGGCAACTTTTGTGCAAACTGTGGTCGATCATCGACAGGCTTAGAGCCAGTGAACCAACAAACTCCTGATTCGACCAATACGGTTAATTATAGGGAATTGTTAAGCAATCAGGATGATCGTGATTTGATTGCTCATCATGCAACTTTATCAAGGCAGCAGATGAGTGGTGAAGAGTATCTCAAACTGTGTGATATGGCATTGGTTCCATTAGTTGGAGTGTCGGTAACAGCTATTGCATCTGTAGTACGACCTATTTACGCCAGGTTAGGAATAAGAACAGGCAAAATCAGGTCTGCAACATTTAATAAGCCTTTTGGTAAAATTCTGGTTGCATTACTTTGTTCTCTTGCTCGGCACGGTCAAAAAGTTCGTTACGTTCGGCAGGGGCAAGATGGATGTGTGATTGAAGCGATTATACCTTCTAATTTATTGTCATGGGAAGGTACTCTCATCGTATCAATTCAGAGCAATGGAGATAGCACACATGTTGAAGCTGCTACGAGCATCCAAGGTCAGCTTTACGACTGGGGAAAGAGTAATCGTTGCCTTGAAAAATTGTTTTCAAATTTATCCATGACACCAGGGTTAATGTAGGTTATGTAGGCATTCGGAGTAACTACTTCATTAATAAAGTAACATATATATAGAACTCCTATTTAATTTTTTAACAACTAAGCTTTTGAGAAGCTGACCACACAAAGGTTTAGTTTTCAAGATCCAATCATAATTTAAGTAGCATTACTATATATATGAACATAATAATTACATAATGAAAGTTGGCATTCAAAATACAGTAAAAATTATAGAGCAAGTTCACCAATTAGAGTCCACACTAGGTCTTAAAAATGAACCCTGCCGTTCTAAATTTTTGATTCATCCTGACTTCACGTCAAAAGTTTTTTTGTTTTTGCATGGTTTTACAGCAGGCCCTTACCAGTTCGAGCCGCTTGGTAAAGCTTTGTTTAACAAGGGATATAACGTTCTGATTCCTTTACAACCCGGTCATGGACGCTCAGGTGACTGGAAGTCGCAAAATCCTCCACCCTTGCCAACAGATATTGAGATTTATCAACAATTTGTGATCAAATGGTTGCAGATTGCCAAAACGCTAGGGCAACAAGTTGTGATTGGTGGATTATCAACAGGTGGAACTTTAGCTGCTTGGTTAGCTTTAGAGCATCCTCAAGAGATTGACTGCACTTTATTGTTTACGCCTTATTTAGGTAGCCGCTATTTACTATTCGATCAACTCATCAAAATTTTGCCAATTTACTTTGAATGGTTCAACAAAAATGCACCTGGGAATTTTGGTTATAAAGGTTTTCGTCTCAAGGCATTACGGATATTTCTAGAATTGGGATATCAGGTTTTAGACAAGGCTCAAGACTGTGTTTCTGCCCCAATCTTAATGGTATGTAGTGAGGCAGATCGTGCTGTTAGTCGCTCGAAACAGCAGGATTTCTTCCGAAGAATACTTAAGCAGCAACCGAAATCCTGGTATTACTGTTTCGATGATTCGCTTCACATTGAACATCGAATGATGACAAAATTGGAAGACAATGATTATGAAGAACTGGTAATTACCCTCGCTAAAGCATTTGTTGAGAGTAATTTAACTTGGGTAGAGTTTCAGGAAATGGCAAAGCGGATAGTGCAGGGACAACCCTATGACCAAATCACGCGAGAACTCAACTTTGATGAACAAGGTTTTCAACAGCTATCTGCAATGATGACTCAAGGTTTTGGCTGTGAGCATCTTAAATGTATCAATCCAGATTCTTAATGAGTATGTCAATTTTGCAAAAACGTCTTGAAAGACGTGATTTATGGCGTCTCTACATCAGAGTTAGGGTGGGGTAAAAACCAATACGGTTCAGTTAAGGCTAAAACTCTTTATTAAAGTCAATTTTTTTAACGAACCGCAGAGGCACAGAGGGAACA
The DNA here is from genome assembly GCF_963920915.1 of Nostoc sp. PCC 9305. Classification (NCBI taxonomy): domain Bacteria; kingdom Bacillati; phylum Cyanobacteriota; class Cyanophyceae; order Nostocales; family Nostocaceae; genus Nostoc; species Nostoc sp. PCC 9305. The sequence goes on along the minus strand of NZ_CAWUDN010000036.1, from coordinate 810 downwards.
GAGAGAGGAAAAAAATGCTTAACTGAACCGTATTGGGGTAAAAACCAGATTCGTAAACTACTTCAGACTTGTGTGTACACCGTAGCCTTATTCTTGGGGAGGGTATTAAGGGGTAGAGTGTTAGGGACTTTTGCAAGATACCTAATGATTAACTGTTGTTTTGATAGCTCACAAAAAGCTTATCCACTTGTACTGTTAGCCATACGAGAAGGTAGAAAGCCAGGGTAACATGCTCTTGCTGATATGTCAGTGAATCGTGTTGCGGTAAAGTTGGGATGTGCGGATTGGCAGGAGGACTTGGCTTTGAAGGGTGAGTGTCGTCTCTGACCAAGTTTTCCAAGCCAGGTGTACAGGCTAGACCTAATAGAGCTAGCATAGTACGGATTATGTCTGCTTAATTACTTATTAAACTAGTGAAATTTTATATAAGGATATCTAAGTTTCCCGGCTTAGATATCCACTAGCAACATAACCTACATTTAATAGATTGTTAACTCTATTCTAATTACTAATGTTTGTTTTTAAATGGTTCTTGAGGCAGTTATAAATTCATCCTTAAGTTGGATGTCAAAATTAAACATATATTTTAACTTTCTACACTTTGTAAATTTAATTAAGATTTTTATTGTATAATATAATGCTACTTGTTAATAATACCTTCTTAAGAAGTTATTAAATAAATTTTCTGATTTTTACCTGAAGATTTTATACTTGGAACTAACTTCTCAACCTGATTAGCGATCGCAAGCATAAGTATACAGCACTTGCGTCTATTATGAGGTACACTAGATTAAAATATAAATACTTTTA
>NZ_CAWUDN010000035.1:0-67168 GCF_963920915.1 Nostoc sp. PCC 9305 | reverse complement strand
TCACCTATCACCTGTCACCTATCACCTGTCACCTATCACCTGTCACCTATCACCTATCACCTGTCACCTCTTCCCTAACCTCAATACCCAAATCTAAAATCTATCCGTTTCTTGAGGTGTTCCAACTGCTCCCGGTTGAGCGGTGAAGAAGTTTTGAGCAGCTTCATTCTGATATATACATCTAATATCAGGTTGTCCACTGTCCAAGTTACCTGTGAAACCAAAGGTGTTCAGGCGATTTTTGCACTCATTTACCTGCTCAGATGTCACTAGCTTACGTTGCTCTAAAAGCGCCCAGTTATTTTGTCGGATTACGCATCCAGGACGCATACTAGGCTGGGCAACATAGACATTGAAGGGGTTGAGAGTGACGAACAGTCTAGCGTCCATCACCATTGCGCTGGCTCCGTACTGCACACAAATTTCCGGGTTCGGTGCTTTGGTGTCTATAAATTCACGGGAAGCCACATTTGATGGGGCCAATGTGGTTGTAGAACTAAAAGCAATGCCAATCCCAATTCCCAAAATCAACACCCCTCCCATAATTGCGATGGTGGTGAAGTTAAATAGAGGGGATTGGAAAATAGAGGGTTTAGGAGTAGTAGCCGATCTACCAGTAGATTTACGTCTCATTGTTGCTTAATCACCTTCACGCCGATTTGGGAGGGAGTGGTCTAAAGTTTTTTCTCCCTCTTTCAGTATGCCTATTCTTGACTGTAATTGCCTGTGATTTTCTCTGCGATATTTTTGTTAAATGATAAAAATACTAGTTTATCTAGATATTGGGACAAAATTTTAATACTTTTAATTGTTATCAGATATAGCTAATTTACTTTTCACAATTGAGCTAGTCAGAATGCTTAAACTATCTAACTTTTGTTGTTACTTTTCAATTTTTCGGATGAGATATTTTTGTTACCCCTAGTAATTGATGTGTAAAACAATGTAAATTAACATTTAATGAAATTTTAATAAGTAATTGAAAGCAAGTGACATTTCAAAGAGCGCTATCTTCGGGCAAGAGGTTCAAAACTTCGCAACTTCAAATCTTCCTAGCTGATAGTCTGACTATTTTTTGGGGAGATTGGTTAGATTTACGCGCGAGAATTTTACCTGTTGCGGCATCAGGCTTAATATCGCCACTGATATATATTTTAGCTTTTGGCTTGGGTTTGGGTAGTTCCATCAAACCCGGTTCGGGAATTAGTGGTAATTATGACAACTATTTGGAATTTATATTACCGGGAATGGTGGCTCTGTCGTCGATGACGGTTAGCTTTGCTGGAACGACATTTTCAATTTGTGGAGACAGACTATTTACCAAAACCTTTGAGGAATTGTTGTTAACTCCCATAAACCCCTTAGCTTTGTACATCGGTAAAATGCTGGCGGGAGTCGTGCGGGGTTTGATGACTTCCGGTTCCGTGATTTTGGTAGCGCTGCTGTTTAGTGGAAACTGGAATTTTCTCAACCCACTGTTTTTACTGTTAGTGGTGCTGAATTGTGCGGTATTTGCTGGATTAGGGGTGATTATAGGGTTGAGTGTGCGATCGCTCGAATCAGTCGGACTTTACAATAATTTTATCATTATCCCCATGTCGTTCTTAGGAGCGACTTTTTTTGACCCTGCTACATTACCAGCTGCTCTCAAAGTTTTAGTTTACCTACTACCACTAACCTACACCAGCATTGGATTGCGTGCAGTTGCCCATCTACCCTTGTCTCAGTTTCCTTGGTACAGCATACCGATTTTGCTGGCGATCGCGATCGCTCTTTCTCTTTGGGGTGGTTATAAGTTTGCTCATCAGCAAGATTAAAGCGTTGATTACAACTTGTGCTTTAACTGTTGAATTTTCTGTAAAACTTTTTCCCGATGCTGCGTCAGCTTGATCCATCGCGGTAAGCGACTGGCAAGACTGCCATTGTGCCAGCCTAATGACTCATCTGGCAAGCGTTCTCGCAACCTCGATTGAACATAGCTTTCCAGAAAGTTCAAATGTGCTTCATTATATGCCCATAGTACCTGACCGCAACAAGAGATTTGTAGCCACAGGGGCAAGCCAAAAAAATGGTCTAATATTTCATCGCTGGAATTTCTTTTATTCCTGTAATTGTTCTGCCACACTAGCAATGCGGCTTTTCGATTACCATCTTTTGACTGTTGTTTTGTATAGCTACAGTGCTGACAGGTAATTTTTTTGATGGAATTGAGACTTGATTCTTCAGAGCTTACAGTCAATATCTTGGCAATGGGTAGGTGCAGCCCGTCGTAGGCATCGCATTGGGGACAACATACTAAAATTTCTTGCTCAAAATCAGCAAGCCGTTTGCCATAGTCTCTAAATCTTATAACCATTTCATCTCAAACCTACTATGTTGTAGCGTCCCATTAAGACAAAATAAACCACAGTTCATTAGCAGTCAGGGTAATTACTTATGATTCACATATTGTCTAATCTGTCAATGTATAAGTTCTAATTTGGATTTTTTATAAAGATTGCGTGAAATTACTAGTTATCATGATAAAGCATTACAAGAATTGCTTTATAAATCAACCTATGAGTAGATATCAACTCAGTGAGCAAAAACACATTAACCACTATTTATCTAGCAGATAGATAGCAGTTTCAAAGTGAGTTTTTGCTGTTTGATTTAAACCATACGGTGTAGCATTCTGCGAATCAATATCCAAAGGACACAAATATGACTAGAATTGCCACAAAAATAGCCTTGTCTGTTCTCGGAACGGCAGGAATTAGTTTTTTGTCTTCGATACCAGCAAGAGCCGTCATCTTTGTAGAACCCATTGTGACGACTAAAAATCAAGCCATACTCGATATAAAAAAACCAAGAACCCTTACAGGTTTTTTACCAGGGGAAGTAATAGAATATGGTGTTCCAGATGTAGCTAATAACTTTGTAAATGCTACCGGATACGATATAAATAGCTTGGTCTTTGATTTAAAAACGCTGTCCTATAGTAATCCGAATTCTACTCCACCATTTGATAATGAAACAGTGGAGTGGGGAGATGTTAATGGAGATGGGAAGATTGGTAACTCTGCTAATCCCGATCTCAAGGATATTTTTACAGACATTACCATTGCTGGTAGTACTGTCACTTTTAGTGGTGGCGTCATCCCAAACGGAAGCTTGTTTTACAATCCATTCGCTAGCCTGCCTAATCTAGCGCCAGGTGCTGGAATCATTCCACCAATTCCAGCAGACCAAGAAGATAAAGATGGGCCGATTAGAGTGGCTGCTTATTACACGGCTGTTCCTGAATCAACTAACGTTTTGGGCGTACTGGTTTTTGGCGCTTTAGGCGTAGCTTTAAAATTAAAGCGATCGCTCTGTTAAAGGGAACAGGGGGCAGGGAGATGAGGGGACAAAGGAACAAAGGGACAAGGAGATAAAACTCCTAACTCCTAACTCCTAACTCCTAACGCCCTCATTCTGTAATTAACTCCCGATACACTGTCATTGTTTCCTGATGGACGCGGGTAACACTCAGCCTCTCTAGGTTTTTCTTTGCCCGCTGTTTCCACTCTTGCAGCATCTCGGCATTACTCAGTAATTGCACTAAAACCCCAGCTAAAGCATGACTATCTTTTGCTGGCACTAAAAGACCTGCTCGCCCGTTGTCTAAAGCTTCAGGAATCCCGTCTACCTGAGTGCCGACGATCGCAGTTCCAGTTTCCCTAGCTTCCGAAAGTACCAAAGGGCAAGGGTCGCGGTGGGAAGCTAGCACAAATATGTCACAAGATATCAAATAGCGTTGAGGTTCTGGTTGGAAGCCTTCAAAATGAATGCGTTCCTTTACAGAAGTTGCTTGTGCCTGTGCCTCAAATAGCTGTTTATCAGGGCCATTTCCTACCAAATAAAGATGGGCTTGGGGAAAATCTGAGGCAATTTGTTCAAAGGCAGCAATTAACTCAGCAATTCCCTTGCGTTGATACATTCCGGCTACGGTAGCGATCGCTGGATGCTGTAATGGTAAAGGTAGATAATGTTGTATCTGTCTAGTGCGGGGACTACCTAAAGTGCCGTTACATACCACCCGCAACTTGTTTTCTGGAATACCACGCCTAATCATAGAATCACATACAGCCTGACTAACAGCAATTACTCTGTCAGCTAAACCCATCAGCAGGCTGGCACGCTGAAATTCGTTGTGGACTGTAGAAACTAAAGCATATTTGTTTCCTTTAAAAATGCGTGCTAATATTACCCCCGTCATCATGTGAGCATGAACAATATCCGGCTGAAATTCAGCTGCGATCGCTCGGTAACGTATAGCTGCTTTAATCGTATTTAGCGGTTTCCTGCTTTGGTCTAAGTAGTAATGTTTGACACCACAAATATCTAGTAAAGCCTCATATTCCCCACCAGCAGAAACAACCGCAACCTCATAACCAGATTTTGCCTGTAGACAAGCCAGATCCACAGCCACATTCACAATACCGTTACCTATTTCTTGAACGTGGTTCAAAATATGTATGATTCGCATAATCTTTGAGATGTATATAAAAAATAAAGATAAGTAACCGAGTGTAAATCAACCAACATAATTATTGAGGTCTTCAGCGACAACTCAAAAGTATTCAGTAGTGCGTAAAATTAACCACTTTCTACTGATTAAGAGCGCTTATTACCAGTTACTTAGCTTAAAGACTTATTCAGTAACAGCTCGATAAATCGGGGTAAAACTTCAAAATTCTGAAGACTAAATCTGTTATCTCAAATTTTATATTTCCCAATACTTAGTATCGAAACTCTAGTACAGCACACCAGCCCAACCAGAGAATAAAACTTTATAACAACAGCAATTTGCTTAATGATAAATAAAGAAATTAATGGTAACAAATAATTCATTATTACTGTTAACAATTGTGTGAAAGCCCAGTCATGATAAAGCTTCAGTCAGTTTTAGTTGAACTCATAACCTTAGTTTTAGGTGACAAAATGGCAACGTTACATACTTCACACTTCTAATCCAATTCCACAATTCCCACCTCATATACACATAACCTGGTCTGATGGCAAAATATCATTTTTGCAATCAGGTAGTTCTTTATTATTCTTTTTACACCTTGGTGACTTGGGATAATTTCAGTGCGACAAATCTCGTAGTTGGTAGTAACTTCTTCGTTTAGTGCTGAGAGTTCGACTGAGCGCTCACAGGCAATTCTACCAGTGGCACAGAATCTAATTCTAAATTCTGAAGACTGGCGCTTTTATTCTGGGAATTTTGCCAGACATCATAGTAAAACTCAATCAATACAAGTTTACGAACCTGAGAATTGTTTCCCTGAGAGCGGCGTGATGAAATAGCAGCTAGCAAAAACTTCCAAGACCGAGGAGAAAGTATAGATGGATCTATCATTGAAAGAAAACTCTTGAGATTTTTTTGCTTCAGTGCAACTAAAATCCAATGGAGTTTCAGGTAATTTTTTATATCCTGAAAAACAGGAATCTTTGAGCGATGTTGCTCATTTACCAAAGCGTAAATTTTCTCCTTCATCAAAATATTTGTCGCCAACCGCCGAGGCAAAGAAAACTTTTGATTATAAGCACCCGGCCAGATAGTGCGGTAAGCAAGACACTGGTTGAAGAAAATAGCATCACCAAACTGAGCAATCCGAATCCAGGAATCGATGTCATCACAGTTAGCATCAAGTGTGGAATCCCAACCGCCGCTTTGTAGGAAAGCATCACGTCGACAAGCTACTTGTACAGGTGTGCCAAAGGGTACAAGCTCTAAAAGCATCCCGTAGTGAATATCGGCTTGGGGGATATAAAAAGCTAAACCGGGGCCAACTTGGGGGGTGCGAGAGAGTTCAACTTCATTGCCATCCACCTGAGCTGCCACACAAGAGCAGATTACAGCATCGCGACGAAGTGCGATCGCCTTGACCATCTCTTCTATACAGTTAGGCGCTAAATAGTCATCATCATCTAAAAACTTAATCCAGTCGCCGCTAGCTTTAGCAACTCCAGCATTCACCGTTGCTGCATGACCAACGTTGACTTCGTTACGATGATAAACAACCTTGTCCCCTAAGCTTTTGAGATAGGTTTGGGTGTCATCAGAAGAACAATCGTCAGCAACAACCACCTCGCACTCCATTGTTTGGTTACGAGCCGAATCAATTGCTCTTTTCAGCAAATTCAAGCGATTATAGGTACTGATGACGATACTAAATTTCATAAATTTTTCCTTTGTAGTACGGCATTCTGCAATATAGCTTCGATCTTTAAGCTGTTGTATCAGTACAATTATCAATCCTAACAAGTAGACTGAAATAGGATTATCGATTTATCATTGATGATCGTGGGTTTTTTTTAAGCAGACAGAAAGACTATGAACGCTCAAGAGATCATCCGCTCCATTGAAGCGGAACAGATAAAATCGAATCTGCCCGACATTTATGTGGGCGACACTGTAAAAGTGGGAGTGAAAATCAAAGAAGGCGAAAAATACCGCGTGCAACCCTACGAGGGAGTTGTGATTGCCAAGCGCAATGGCGGCATCAACGAAACTATTACAGTTCGTAAGGTTTTTCAAGGCGTGGGCGTTGAGCGGGTATTTCTGTTGCATTCTCCCCGGATTGACAGCATTAAAGTGTTGCGTCGCGGTAAAGTCCGCCGTGCTAAACTGTATTATCTCCGCGATCGCGTAGGTAAAGCAACCCGAATCAAGCAACGGTTTGACCGCCCTTTGTGATTCGTCCTTCAATCATTATGGGAGAAATCTCAAGCTGCAAGCGGCATCTGCCGCTGACTTGTTTTCCCGACAAAATTAAGGTATGATATAAATCGCATATTGCGTTAAACTAAAATTTAGTTCAGCGCAATCACTGAATCAAAAACAGCTTGTGCGCTCTTAGTTCAGTTGGTAGAACGCAGGTCTCCAAAACCTGATGTCGGGGGTTCAAGTCCTCCAGGGCGCGCTCAAGAGCAAAAAACAAAGCCCGAAATAATTACGCAGCTGCTAATATAGCAGTTAGCGCTAATAATTTCGGGTAAACTTATTGTATTTGCAGTTGTTTTGCTTCCACTAAGTGAAATAGAGTCGAAACTGCAAAACCTAGATGACAATTAAACAGGATCTAGTATAAGAAACGGGGGATAAACGGTCGTGGCCAAAAAAAGTGAAGCAGAATTGCCAGAAACCGAAAATGGGTTTAGCTTTGGCAACTTCATACAGGGAACCAAAGAAGAACTTGAAAAAGTAGTTTGGCCCAGTCGGAAACAGATAGTGAGCGAATCCGCCGCTGTGTTGTTAATGGTGGCACTTTCCGCATCTTTGATATACTTGGTCGATGGATTGTTTCATTGGGCAGCAAAACAGGTGTTCTAATGAGTTTTGCAACAGATGAACCACGCAACTCAATGTTGCAGTCAGAAGAAACAGCAGAAGCAGCAGAAGCAGCAGAAGCAGCGTCAAAAGAAGCACGCTGGTATGCAGTACAAGTAGCTTCAGGCTGTGAAAAGCGTGTAAAGACTAACTTAGAGCAACGCATTCAAACTTTTGATGTAGCTGACAAAATTATCCAGGTAGAAATTCCGCAGACGCCAGCGGTGAAAATCCGTAAAGATGGCAGTCGCCAGCATACAGAAGAAAAAGTTTTCCCTGGTTATGTGCTGGTAAGGATGATGATGGATGATGATACTTGGCAGGTGGTACGCAACACCTCTCATGTAATTAACTTTGTCGGTTCAGAACAAAAACGTGGTAGCAGTAAGGGTCGCGGTCATGTCAACCCCATACCACTGAGTTCTTCAGAAGTTGAACGTATATTCAAACAAACCAGCGAACAAGAAGCTGTTGTCAAAATTGACATGGCTACTGGTGATAAGATAATGGTGCTTTCTGGTCCATTTAAAGACTTTGAAGGCGAGGTAATTGAAGTCTCTCCAGAACGGAGTAAACTTAAAGCCTTGCTCTCAATTTTCGGCAGGGATACACCAGTAGAATTGGAATTTAATCAGGTAGAGAAACAGAGTTAAATACAAATGGCGAAGAAAGTAGTGGCGGTCATTAAACTGGCCTTGAATGCTGGAAAAGCCAACCCAGCACCGCCAGTTGGGCCCGCCTTGGGTCAACATGGTGTCAACATCATGATGTTTTGTAAAGAGTACAACGCCAAAACAGCAGACCAAGCTGGAATGGTGATACCTGTAGAAATTTCGGTTTTTGAAGACCGGAGTTTTACATTCGTACTCAAAACGCCACCCGCATCAGTACTGATTCGGAAGGCGGCGAAAGTTGAAAAAGGCTCGAATGAACCCAACAAAAAGAAGGTTGGGTCAATAACCAAAGCACAATTGCAAGAAATAGCCCAAACCAAACTCCCCGACCTCAATGCCAACGATATCGAAGCGGCAATGAAGATTGTGGCAGGAACGGCTAAAAATATGGGTGTAACCGTCACAGACTAAGAAAGTTATGAGTTATGAGTTATGAGTTATGAGTTTTAAATTAGTAACTCCTCATTCCTAACTTCCTAATCTAAAATCCAAAATTTTATCGGGGGAGAGGCAAGGCTTCGGAATTACCCCAGGAGAACAAATGCCAAAAATATCGCGTCGTTTGCAGGGTCTGCAAGCAAAAGTAGAAGAAAAAGATTATCATCCCCTAGAGGCTTTAGCCCTTCTTAAAGACACAGCAACAGCTAAATTTACCGAAGCTGCGGAAGCGCATATCCGATTGGGAATTGACCCGAAGTATACAGACCAACAGTTGCGGACAACGGTAGCACTGCCCAAAGGTACAGGACAAATCGTTCGGGTGGCGGTGATAGCCAGAGGCGAAAAGGTAAACGAAGCCAGCAGTGCTGGTGCTGATTTAGTTGGGTCAGAAGAACTGATTGACGAAATCCAGAAAGGTAGAATGGATTTTGACAAGCTGATTGCCACACCCGATGTAATGCCACAGGTGGCAAAGCTGGGTAAGTTGCTTGGGCCGCGTGGTTTGATGCCATCGCCCAAGGGTGGAACCGTAACATTTGACTTAGCAGGTGCGATCGCAGAATTCAAAGCAGGTAAATTAGAATTCCGGGCCGATCGAACTGGTATTGTCCATGTTATGTTTGGTAAGACAACCTTCTCGCCCGAAGATTTGTTAGTCAACCTGAAGGCATTGCAGGAGACGATTGACCGTAACCGTCCTTCAGGAGCTAAAGGTCGTTATTGGCGCACATTTTATGTGTCAGCCACTATGGGGCCATCAATTAAAGTTGATATCAGTGCCCTACGAGATTTGAAACTGAGCCAAGCAGGTTAATAAGAGTTATGAGTTATAAGTTAGGAGTTAAGAATAAAACTTCTAACTCCTAACTACTCACTCCTAACTTTAAATTAAATAGGCAAAGCCGGAGACAGCAGGTGCTAATAACTTAATATCCTGCCGAGGTTAAAACTCTAATTGTCAAAATTACCACCCATAAAGGTGTGATAACTATGGCGTCAAGAGTCTTACTACTCAACCCCGGCTAAGTTAGCTGGGGTTTGTTGTTTGGGTTCAGGTTGAGAAAAAACACACAACTAGGGCACTTCCCCGTTGTTTTAAGGAGGTGAGATTGGAATGGGTAGAACACTAGAAAATAAAAAAGAAATAGTAGCTGACCTCAAAGAAACTTTGAGTGCGTCAACTCTGGCACTGGTAATTGACTATCAGGGGCTAACAGTTTCGGAAATCACAGACTTACGGCGGCGGTTACGTCCCAGTGGCACTGTTTGTAAGGTGACGAAGAACACCTTAATGGGCATTGCCATCAAAGACGATGAAAAATGGCAGCCTTTGTCGGAATTGCTCAATGGTTCTTCCGCCTTTTTGCTGGTAAAAGAAGATTTTTCATCGGCAATTAAGGCATACCAAGAATTCCAAAAAGTTACCAAGAAGACAGAACTTCGCGGTGGTGTACTGGAAGGTCGCCTACTCAAAGAACCTGATGTCAAGGTACTAGGAGACTTGCCATCTAAGGAACAACTCATTGCACAAATTGCTGGGGCTATCAACGCTTTGGCTACCAAGATTGCTGTGGGTATCAACGAAGTTCCTGGTTCGCTGGCTCGCGCTTTGCAGGCTGTGGCCGACCAAGAGCAAAGTGGTGGTAGCACCGAAACCGCTGCTGTCCAAGATAGCGGCACCGAAAGCACTGCTGAAGGTGATAGTAGCACTGAAACTGCTGCTGAATAGACTTCGTGGTTCATCAGTCAAAAGTCAAAAGTCTATAGTTAAAGACTAATGACCCATGACAAATAAATAATCAAAATTACAGGAGTTATATCAATGTCTGCTGCAACCGATCAAATTTTAGAACAACTAAAAACTCTTTCTTTGCTGGAAGCTTCTGAGTTAGTCAAGCAAATTGAAGAAGCTTTTGGTGTAAGTGCTGCTGCACCTGTTGGTGGCATGATGATGATGCCTGGTGCTGGTGGTGCTGCTCCTGCTGAAGAAGCTGTTGAGCAAACCGAGTTTGAAGTGATTCTCGAATCAGTTCCAGCTGATAAAAAGATTGCCGTACTGAAGATTGTCCGGGAATTGACGGGTTTGGGTCTGAAAGAAGCTAAAGACTTGGTGGAAGCTGCGCCCAAGGCAGTTAAAGAAGGTATTGCTAAGGATGCCGCTGAAGATGCTAAGAAGCGCATCGAAGAAGCTGGCGGTAAGGTGACTGTTAAGTAATCACAATTCTATTACCAGTTTTTTATTAAGGAGCCTAACTTAGGCTCCTTTTTTTATCGTTCACACATTGAAACAGTTGACAAAATGACGGATCATCAAATTGCGGCAAAGATTCGACAGCAATTTGCCGAGTCGCGTTAGGCAGCCAAAAGATTTACCGCAAATCAAACCAATGAATCCCCAACTGTCCACGTTTTGGAGCTTATCCACGGATCGGGTGCTTCAGCAGATGCACTCTACAACCGCAGGGTTAAGCCGTCAAGATGCCAAACAACGCCTGAGTGAGTTCGGCGCAAACAGCCTCAAACAAAAACACAAATCAAGCGCATGGATGCTGTTACTCAATCAGTTCAAGAGTCCGATTATCTTGATTCTGATTTTTGCGGCGGTGCTATCGATTATTCTGAAAGATGCGGCAGATGCCATAATCATTTTGACGATCGTTTTCATTAGTGGGCTATTAGGATTTTGGCAAGAGCGAGGAGCCTCAAACGCCGTCGAAAAATTATTGGCATTGGTGAAAGTTAAAGCAACTGTTTTGAGAGATGGTCAATTTCAAGAAATCCCCAACGAGGAAGTGGTGAGGGGTGACATTGTATTGCTGAGTGCAGGTAAAAATATTCCGGGCGACTGTCTAGTTTTAGAGTCAAAAGACCTATCGGTGAATGAAGCAGCACTCACAGGAGAAACCTATCCAGTTGACAAGTTAAGTGGCATATTACCAGCTGAAACTGGACTAGGCCAACGTACCAATTCCCTGTATCTGGGAACTAATGTTATTAGTGGAACGGCAAAAGCTGTAGTCGTTCATACTGGAAAAGAAACTGAATTCGGCAAAGTATCGGAACGCCTGAAACTCAGACCTCTCGAAACCGAATTTGAAAGGGGACTGAGCAAGTTTGGCTACTTTCTGATGGAAGTAACGCTAATTTTGGTAGTGCTAATTTTTGTCGCTAATGTCTACCTCCATCGCCCAGTACTGGAATCCTTTCTATTTTCTCTGGCGCTGGCGGTAGGTTTGACTCCCCAACTGCTACCTGCGATCGTTAGCGTGAACCTGGCTCGTGGTGCCAAGAAAATGGCAAAAAAACAGGTGATCGTGAAGCGCTTACCTGCGATCGAAAACTTTGGCAGCATGAATGTGTTTTGCACCGATAAGACGGGGACGCTGACGGAAGGAGAGGTAAAAATTCACTCTGCGGTTAATGTCGACGGAAAAGAAAGCGATCGCGTAGACTCCCCGCAGGCCAATCGCGTTCTACTTTACGCTTATTTGAATGCCGCATCTGAGTCAGGTTATGTCAATCCCATTGATGCAGCGATTCGTGAATACAAAACATTCGATATTTCTGACTATCAAAAGCTAGATGAAGTGCCTTATGACTTTAACCGCAAACGTCTAAGCATCCTGTTTAAGACAGAAAGTACGCATCTGATTATCACTAAAGGCGCACTGAAAAATATTCTAGATGTTTGCTCAACCGTTGAGACTGCTGAGGGAAAAACAATTCCCATTGCAGATCAGCGACAAAAACTCCACCAACAGGCTGAAGATTTGGGCAGTAAGGGATTTAGAGCCTTGGGTGTGGCTTATCGTGATTTTAATCAAGATTCCTTCACCAAAGACGATGAAACGAACATGACATTTCTCGGCTACCTCGCTCTCTTCGATCCGCCAAAAGCTGGCATCGCTGACACTCTCAAAGAGTTGCAACTGCTAGGAATCACCCCGAAGATGATTACCGGAGACAGCAAGGCGGTTGCGATGAGTATCATTCAGCAGGTAGGACTGCCCGAACCCAAGGCGTTGACAGGCTCCGAACTAGAAAAGCTCAGTGATGAAGCCTTGATGCATCGAGTACAAAATACAAATGTCTTTGCTGAGGTAGAGCCAAACCAAAAAGAGCGCATCATCATCGCCCTTAAAAAAGCGGGGAATGTAGTTGGATATCTGGGAGACGGTATTAACGATGCCTCTGCGCTTCATGCTGCCGATGTTGGCATCTCGGTTGAGAGCGCAGTTGATGTCGCTAAGGAAGCTGCTGATATTGTGTTGATGGCAAAGGATTTGAATGTCCTCATTGAAGGCGTAAAGGAAGGACGGGTGACATTTGCCAACACTTTAAAGTATGTATTTATGGCAACTAGCGCCAATTTTGGCAATATGTTTAGTATGGCGGGAATTTCTCTGTTTCTGCCCTTTTTGCCGCTGCTACCCAGTCAGATTTTGCTGACGAACCTACTCACCGATTTCCCGGAATTGACGATCGCAACAGATCGGGTAGATAAGGAGTTAGTCAACAAACCTCGCCAAATGGATATCAAATTTATCCGCAACTTCATGATTGTGTTTGGTTTGTTGAGCTCAGTATTTGATTATCTCACCTTTGGGGCGCTGCTATTACTGCTACACGCTCAACCAGAACAGTTTAGAACAGGCTGGTTTCTGGAGTCTGCGATCTCTGCATCGCTGGTTGTGCTAGTCGTTCGTACCCGCCAATCCATTCTCAGCAGTAAGCCAGGAAAATACTTGTTAATGGCAACCCTGGCGACTATTGGAGTGACAATTATCATTCCCTGGACACCGTTGGCAACCCTGCTCGGATTTCAACCGTTGCCGTTGAGTTTTGTGCTGGTTCTGGGAGCAATCGTGCTGTTCTACGTGACTGCCGCTGAGAATGTCAAACGAGTGTTTTACAGCCACGTAAAATTTTAATCTCTCAGTTGATGGGGAAGCATAGCGGAAATAAGCCACCCATTTGAAAGCTTTTTAGTATGCCGCAAACGCGATCGCAACGCCGAACAAGCTTGGTGGGATGACGTGCGAATTGACGACTGGAACTATTCCCCTACTATCGATTATAGTATTTACATTGGAATAGTCTTATCAGCTTTACCTTACCGTTCTAAATGAAAGGTATCGCCTAGACTAAAACTAATATTGAATTAAGTAAAAATGCTTGATTACTTATGCAAAAGCTGCTTTTACTTTCTCAAAAGCAGCTTTTACTTTCGCATTTTAGTGTTTTCCACAAGCAAAAGCAGTTTTTACTTCTTCAAAAGCAGCTTTTAATCTTGCATTTTAGTGTTTTCCACAAACAAAAGCAGCTTTTAATCTCGCATTTTAGTGTTTTCCGCAAGCAAAAGCAGCTTTTAATCTTGCATTTTAGTGTTTTCCGCAAGCAAAAGCAGCTTTTACTTTCTTAAACCCCAGTTTGCTTACTCATTAGAGTAATTTACGCATTCATTTTGGTATATCATTGAGCCGAAAGCTGGCGTAGGCGTAGCCCGCACTTCTCTGCGTTCGCGCAGCGTGTCGCAGGCAAGTGGTACGACATGGTTCGACTGCGCTCACCAGCCGCTCAGTGACCATCGGAGACATTGCTCTAGAAAATAAGTGTAAATCGACAAGCATCGCTTAGTTTAAAAATGAGCATTACTCAAATAAATCAAATCCCTTTTCGTTTCTCAGCTTTCTGTCAAAAGTTGCTGTCCTCCTGCCTCATCCCAACTACAAATATTTACGCCGTTTTACTTAAAACACGCTTTATATCTCAATACAGTTCAGAATCAGCAACAAAACCCTCATGTAGAGACGCGATTTATCGCGTCTTAAAAGTGTAATGCCGGTCACGATTCTTCAAATAAACGATCGCCCTGATGTAAACGTTCCGCAATTTGATAAGTTTGTCCTTGAGATCGCATTGTCGGAGAATGAGCGGCTAAATACCGAGATGCGGCCACTAGTATATGAATTCCAGCCGAAGTTTGACCGAGGAAAGAATACTGACGAAAAGCGGCTTCCATTTCTTGAATGACATGAAAATCACGGTTTTCTCGCAGCATCAATTTCCCTAGTTTTGCCATCAGTCTTTCTGCGCTACCACCACTGTATAAATAATTAGCAACTAATTGCCCTGTCTGGTTTACTTGCTGCTGACGGTTTAATAAATCTGGTAGCTGCTGGAGTAATTGTTCGGGATTTTCCTTGATGTCTTTGGGTTCTGGCAGCCGTGCTGGTGGAACATTCAAAAAACGATTTAAATATACACTCATCGCCGCATCAAACACACCTCTTAATAGTTCGACTGTTGGTACTCTTCGTAAAGCTTGATGTACGGCATTTGCAAACGTAAATGGATGGTGGGCTGAATTCCAATCTCCAAAGTCATTATTAGTGTGGAAACGAGCTACTCGTAATGCTGCTGTATAAGTAACTACGCCAGCTAATTGTTCTTCAGTACAACCTGCTTTCAGTGCATTCAATAGCGAGTCTGCGATCGCTTGTGGGTCTTCACCTAATAAAATTGGTATTAGTTCATCTGCTTGTAACCAACTTCCTTGTCGAGATTTTCCCACACTTAATACAGTTGGTAATTGCTCAAAAGCCGACTCTAATATTGCCACCAAATCTACAGGGTAACGCCAAGAGTTGGATTCTTCCATCCGAGAGGCATTGGCTAAACCCGAAACTAGGCTAGCTAGAATTGATTCTGCTCCTTGCCAAGCTATAGTATCAAGTGCTTCTAATGCTTTATTGATAAAATCAACTGTATGCCCAATATCAAGATAGCGACGATCCGTGGCAGCACAGAAAAGGATATCTGCTATTTGCTTTGAATTAGCTCCGGAACGAACAGCAGATACTAAACATCTTTGTGCCGCTTCAGCATCCCGCACCTGAATAAATTGGCGAAACCAGCTTTTAAGAGTCGCCAAATCTACTTTCGAGTTGGGTAATGGGTGAACGACAAACTCCGGTGGCGCTCCCGCACTATCATTAGCTACTGCCGACAGTCCATGAAATAAAGCACGAGGTTTGTCTTCTACATCGAGATAAGGTAGTAGATTCATCATACAGGTGTGGATAGTCAAACCTGTACTCCAACCTGCTTTGTTATAACGAGTGCCAAATTCTAGCCCCATGAGAAATGGTTCTGTCGGGTTCACTCCTATATCTAAAAGTGCCAGCGTTGATTTTGCAATCACTAAAGAAATATTCTGCTCTAAACCATCTTGCAGACGTTGGCGGTGGTGAGTATGAGGGTTAACTGGTGGTGCTAAATTTACCCAAACTTCACCATCACGGATTTCTACCGGGAAACAAGGAACATCATCTGCCCACGAGTCAAAGGTTCCACCACTAGCAAGGTCAAAGCGGGCATAATGCCAAGGACAGGTAACAATACCATCTTTGCAAGTGCTTCCTTGTAAAGGAAAGCCCATGTGAGGACAACGGTTATCAATTGCGTAAACTGTATTATTTGAGTAAAACAAAGCAATCGTATGTTTTTCCTTATGGACTAACAAACTGCCTGCTGCCTGAACTTCTGCAAGTTGAGCAACACGGATATAATCGTCTGTTTTCTTCGCACCTTCAAATATTTGAGTCATTTAATTGCACGTAGGTAAATGTCAAAACCCTTATTTCTACTCTGGCAAAGTTTTTCAAATTTGAGCATTTATGCATTCTAATTTTTGTTAACTTATACCAATTCAAAAAATGTTTATTTTTTGCATTGGTATAAGTTGCTATTCCTCAGAGAATATCTGAGAAGTATCAAATATTTCTTGATCCCCCCTAACCCCCCTTAAAAAAGGGGGGAATAAGAGTCTTAAAGTCCCCCTTTTTAAGGGGGATTTAGGGGTATCTCCAAGGGTTAGATGTATACAAAAAAACTTTTCAGACATCCTCTCAAAGGTTTTCGGCACATTTCTTATAATAAAATGCCTTCAGTCGGTGAATACCCTAAAATTTGGTGTGTTACTCATGCTCAGACGCTTACGCAGCCGAAAAATTTCCTCAGTAGCTATGCTTGTGCTTGTTATATGCTTTACTCTGGTAGGTGTGCGTTCCTTTGGGCAAACAATTATGACATCAGCACCCCAACTACTCACCGACCCCTTTTTGCAATTGCCAACTGCAACTTCAGTACGAGTAGTCTGGTTTACTGAATTTGCTGGTGTTAATCACACAGTAACCTATGGGGAAAATCTCAAACAAACTGCTAGGGCAAGTACTACCAAACTCAGTCGCACGCGTGAAGACCAACAATCAAGAGTTGCAAACCAAACCCAAGACGGACAAGTTTATCAAAAACCCGTCCAACGCGACATTTGGCGACATGAGGCTGAGGTAACTGGGTTAACTCCTGGTATGCGGGTTAACTATCGTGTCACGAGCGTACAAGAAGACGGCAAAAGTGTTGACAGTGATGTTTTCAGCCTTGCAGCTACTCCCAAATCAGATACACCACTAAAAATTCTACTGACCTCAGATCATCAATTAAAGCCGATGACAGCGGCAAATCTGCAAAAGGTGGTAGAAACAGTGGGGCGAGTTGATGGCGTGTGGTTTGCCGGCGATTTGGTCAATGTTAGCGATCGCGCCTCAGAATGGTTTGATGATAATATCGGTGGTGCATTGTTTCCCGGTTTGCAAGGTCGTGCTAAATATGAAATGACCCACGACGGTGTTAAAACAACCTACACTGGTGGACAAATAATTCAACACGCACCCATGTTTACTTGCATTGGCAATCATGAGGTAATGGGGCGCTTTGCCAGAATGGGAAGTTTAAATGATGAATTTGATGATACAATTCCCCGTGTCGTTGCTCAAAAAATCTACCCAGATAAATCTTTAATCGATAATTCTTTTAATACTAATACCTACGAAGAGATTTTCTCTTTACCAAAAAGTAAAGAGGGTGGAAAAAGATATTATGCAGTTAGTTTTGGTGATACGCGTTTGGTGGTACTGTACGCTACGAATATGTGGCGGACTCCCAAGTTAAATGGAAAGCATAAGGGTAGATATCGAGAAGCTGAAAAGGATTTAAATAATCCTGAAAATTGGGGTTATGGACAAGTGATTTATGAGCCAATTGCTAAAGGCAGCAAGCAATATAATTGGCTAGAGTCGGAACTTAACAGCCCTGAGTTTCAACAAGCAAAATACAAAGTTGTGATGTTCCATCACCCACCCCATACTTTGGGTGATAATATAGTTCCTGCTTATACAGAACCAGTACAGATAATTGAACGGGATAGCGGCAATATCAAAGCAGTGCGTTACGAGTATCCCAAAGACGCAGATTATATTATCCGCGATGTTGTCCCAATACTTGAAGCAGCTAATGTGCAATTGGTATTTTATGGGCATTCCCATTTGTGGAACCGCTTTATTAGTCCCAGTGGAATGCACTTTCTAGAAACATCTAATGTAGGTAATACTTACGGTGCTGCTTGGGGTGATAGAAAGCGAGAAGTACCAATTGGATATCAAGAGGATTATGTTAAGCTTGGCGATCCCAATGGGTTAGAACCGATAGTGCCAACAATTGCCCCCTTGCTGGGTGAAGATGGAAAGCCGATGCCTTATATTGCGAGTAATGATATTACAGTTTTCAGTATCTTCGATACGGGGACGGGTACGATCAGTAGTTATCGTTTTGATACTCGCAAACCTGATTCGGAAGTTTTGAAGTTTGACGAATTTAAGTTGAAATAATGGGGTAAGACATCTGTCATTGGTGTCAACTTAACGTAAAAGTCATCATAGAAACAGCTTTTAGATTGTCTCGTTCTCAGTCTCCGACTGGGAATGCCGTCCTAGAGGCTTCGCCTCTCTTGCTGGCGGCAGAGCCGCAATTGAAGTGCATTTCCAGCCCAGAGGCTGGAAACGAGGTTTTAAAGGGATTTGGGCTTAAGTTGATACCAATGTACATCTGTGCGTCCCTACCGCGTTTTATATCCAAAAAAGATGGATAAGGAGAGTAAATCATAGACTAGCGATCGCTTCGGCAACTCGCCCTGAAACAAAAGGCAAAATATCCCGACTCTTAGCTTGGGCTTTTCCTTCAGTAAATACCACTAAAAGATAAGGGCGTTGTTCTGGTAACTCAATATATGCTGCATCATGGCGAACTTGACTTGTCCAACCTGCCTTTGACCAAATTTGGGCATTTTCAGGGAGTCCACCGCCTAAAAAACCTGCTACCTGATCTTCCTCTCTGTCAGTGGGCAAATCGTTGAGAGGACGTTTCAGTAAACCCATCATGGCTTGCGATCGCGCACTTGAAACCGCCACCCCACCTACAATACTATGCAGTAACCTAGCGATCGCATTTGTGGTCAACATATTGCGATTTTCTAGTAACTCCCCGACAAACGCCCGCTCCCGTCCATAAGGGCCCTCACTCCAAGTTTTTTGACAGACGTTAATTGTCTCCATTTCTTCCCAACCCAAAGATTGGTAATAACGGTTAACAATATTACGCTGATATTTCCAGGTTTCAAAAGGGCCGATTGGTAATTCTGGCCCTGATGTGGTACCACTCAAAATATCCACAACCAAGCTGGTAGCATCGTTACTAGAATCGACAATCATATCTTGCAAAGCTCGCTCCAACTCCTTGGAGGTTTGACTCATGCCTTTTTCTAGCCATTCGTTTACCGCCACCAAGTAAAATAGCTTGACTATACTAGCAGGATAAATCCGCTCAACACCGCGATAAGTGAAACCACGAACTGGGTGATCCCAAAAAGCGTTGGGAGTCAGCGCCCCACCAGTATTTACTCGCACTGGTGGATCGTAAACAACCCAAGTCAAGGCAATTTGGTTACGTGCTAAGGTCGGAAATGCTGCCCAAGTTGCATCTAAAATGCCATTACCAAGATTTTCGAGTTGTTCGTCTTTATTAAAAAAAATCATTCTCTGATAATGTCCTTTAATCTAAAATCCAAAATCCAAAATCCACAATCAGGGGAGTATCAGTGTTTAGCTAACCTGAATTTATATGATTCTCCTGAATGTACGCGTTTAGCAACTCAAGCTGCATCTGGGAGACATTTGTCGGTAACATCAAATCATCAAAATTCGGCGGTTGAGGTGTATTTATGTGAAGATGACTATCCGGGATGGCTATCTGTTTCAGATTTTGATTCATTACAATCTGCTACTGTACCTTATCAGGCTGCAACATTTTCTGAATCGGAGATTAAAAAACTCTTAGCAGAGATTATCGCCTTTACCCAAAAAGCGATGCAACAATCAAATTATTACCTTTGGGGTGGTACGGTTGGGCCAAATTATGACTGTTCTGGGTTAATGCAGGCGGCGTTTGCTGCGGTGGGTATTTGGCTACCTAGAGATGCCTATCAACAGGAAGGATTCACTCAACCAATTACAATTGCAGAATTAGCAGCTGGGGATCTGGTATTTTTTGGAACTAGCCAAAAAGCCACCCATGTCGGGCTTTATTTGGCGGATGGTTATTATATCCATAGTTCTGGGAAAGAACAGGGGCGAAATGGGATTGGAATTGATATTCTCTCGGAACAGGGAGATGCGGTTAGTCAGTCGTACTATCAGCAGCTGCGAGGTGCTGGTAGAGTTTTTAAGAGTTACGAACCACAGAGACGCTGAGGGCGCTGAGACTTATGAGGAGTGGGTTGATTTCCGAAAGGAGTAGTGAGGAAAATGGGGCGATTTCAGCAATTGTTCCAGATGTTTCGGTGGTAGTACCAATACATGACGAGGTGGAGAGTTTGCCACTTTTACTAGAAGCGATCGCCTCTACTTTATCTTCTAGTCAGGTAAATTATGAAATCATTTGTGTGGATGATGGTTCTACAGATGGTTCTGGGGATTTTCTCAAAGAACAGGCGCAAATCCGCACTGATTTAAAGGCGGTGATTTTGCGTCGCAATTACGGACAAACTGCGGCGATGGCTGCTGGATTTTATTATGCAGTCGGTAAAGCGATCGTTACTTTAGATGCCGATCTCCAGAACGATCCGGCTGATATCCCCATGTTATTGGCAAAGCTGGATGATGGTTACGATTTGGTGAGTGGTTGGCGGCAAAAACGCCAAGATGGGGCTGTAAACCGATTACTTCCTTCCAAAATTGCCAATTGGCTAATTCGCCGCACCACTAGCGTGAATATTCATGACTATGGCTGTTCGCTGAAAGCCTATCGTGCAGAACTTTTGGCAGATATGAATCTCTACGGAGAATTACACCGATTTTTACCCGCTTTGGCGTACATCGAAGGAGCTAGAATTACCGAAATACCTGTACGTCATCACGCCCGTCGCTTTGGTCGTAGTAAATATGGAATTTGGCGGACATTCCGGGTATTGATGGATTTGTTAACCATTCTGTTTATGAAAAAATTCCTCACCCGCCCCATGCACGTTTTTGGGCTGTTGGGCTTGATTTCAATGTTTTCGGGCACTGCGATCGGAATTTACTTGACTTTCGTCAAATTGGCTTTAGGTGAGATGATTGGCAATCGCCCCCTGCTGATTTTAGCAGTTCTGCTGCTACTAACGGGAGTCCAGCTGTTTTGCTTCGGACTTTTAGCAGAATTGCTCATGCGTACATACCATGAATCCCAAGGACGGCCTATCTATCGCGTGCGAGAAATAGTAGCAAAAAATGTTAAGTAACGTAACAATAGTAGTCATTGGTCATTAGTCATTGGTCATTGGTCAAGAGTAAATATTAGTTAACTCTAGACAAAGGACAAATGACAAATGACAAAAAACTAGTTAAATTGCATCTACCTTGAAAGCATTTAATACCTTTGACGCCCAACTGCGGCGCAACCTGCTGATTTTATTTACAGCAGGTTTATTATTCTGGTCGAGCCTGTCTTCGCTCTTGCCAACTCTACCGCTTTACATCGATCGTGTGGGCGCAAGCAAGCAAGAAATTGGCCTTGTGATGGGCAGTTTCGCCATTGGGTTATTGCTATCTCGCCCAATGCTGGGACGATTAGCCGATGAACGCGGTCGCAAAATTGTTTTATTGATTGGTACGATCGTAGCTGCGATCGCACCCTTTGGTTACTTGGCAACCCAATCTCTTGGGCTATTAATCTTGGTGCGGATTTTTCACGGCATTAGTGTTGCCGCTTTTACCACTGGCTACAGTGCCTTAGTCGCAGATTTAGCGCCCGCCCAAACTCGTGGCGAAATCATTGGGTACATGACCCTAGCAACTCCTATTGGTTTAGCAATTGGCCCTGCCTTGGGTGGGTATTTAGAAGCTACAAGTGGTTACGGCATATTATTTCTGTTATCTGCCGAATTAGGTTTTGTTGCCTTCTTAGGGATTTTACAAGTCATGAATCCGCCAGTGCAAACGCAGGAGCAGACAGAGGGAGAAGCTCGCAAATTTTGGCAAATTTTGGGCAGTCCACGGGTGAGAGTTCCAACTATAGTTATGTTGCTGGTTGGTTTGTCTCTTGGTGCTGTACATACCTTTGTGTCGTTGTTCCTCAAATCCACTGAAGTAGACTTCAATGGCGGACTGTTTTTTACGGCTGCGGCAATTTCTAGTTTTAGTATCAGGATATTTGCTGGCAAGGCAAGCGATCGCTTCGGGCGGGGTTTGTTTATTACCTTTGGGATTTTTTGCTACGTTTTGGCATTAATACTGCTGTGGCAGGCTTACAGCCCGATGGTTTTCTTACTGGCTGCGATCGCTGAAGGTGCTGGTGGTGGTACACTGATCTCGATGATGATTACCATGATGGCAGACCGTTCGCTGCCGCAAGAACGGGGGAAAATTTTTGCTATCTGCATAGCTGGACTCGATCTGGGAATTGCGATCGCTGCTCCTCTTTTGGGTATTATCGCAGAACTTGTAGGCTACCGCGATATGTTTGGCTACGGTGCTGCGATGACTTCTCTAGCACTTATCCTCTTCCTCACCCATTCGAGCAAAAACTTATCCAACTCACTGCGCTTTGCACTAGGTCTAGCTCCAGATGCCTACGCCTTGAAAAACTTAAAAGTTAGGAGTGATGAAATTTAACTCATCACTCCTAACTTTCAACTCTTAACTTTTTAAAACGGGCGAGGAGGGATTCGAACCCCCGACACCGTGGTCCGTAGCCACGTGCTCTAGTCCACTGAGCTACACGCCCTCACCGACAATCTATATTAACACGTTCTAACCAAATGGCGCAAGATAATTTTCCAGCTAATTTTGCCAACTTAACCCATCTAGATCCTCAAGGACAGGCACAGATGGTTGATGTGTCTGATAAAGCACCCACCATTCGTCAAGCAGTAGCAGCTGCCAATGTGCGAATGCTGCCAGCCACCTTCGCTGCCATTCAAGCCGGAAATGTCCCAAAAGGCGATGTCTTGGCAACTGCAAGATTGGCTGGAATTATGGCAGCCAAGCAAACAGCCAGTTTAATTCCTCTGTGTCACCCGTTGCCTTTGCAAAAAATCGCAGTCGAAATCACACCAGATCCCCAACTACCGGGTTATCAAATTCAAGCCACAGTCAAAACTAAAGCTGAAACGGGTGTAGAGATGGAAGCCTTAACTGCCGTTTCTGTCGCTGCTTTGACTTTATACGATATGGCAAAAGCTTTAGAAAAGTCGATTCAAATTGAATCAATTCGTTTAATAAGTAAGAGTGGCGGGAAATCAGGAGATTATTTACCAGTAGAGCAATAAGCTAGCTATTGGGCATATTAGGTGACAGGTGATAGGGAATAATCTGTACCCTGTAACCTGTACCCTATTTCCTTCTTCATCTCCCCAATTACGGAAGATTATCAGGATCGATGCCGAGATTACGCAAATATGCTGCTAACTGTTCAGCGCGTTGACGTTCTTGTTCGGCGCGTTGGCGTTCTTGTTCAGCGCGTTGGCGTTCTTGTTCTACCAATAACTCAGCCTGTTCTGCCCGTTGATTGAGTTCTAGAGAATTCAAAAATCTCTGTCCATCTGGACGGTAAATTACTAATTCTCCCTGCCCAGTTTGAAATCTAATTCCCAAACGGGGACTGATCCAACTATCTATTTGCCATAGCTTATTCAAATGGTTGTTTTGCCGCAACCAGCCATCTAGTTGAAAACTTTCAGGGTCGTATAAATAGTATTCTTCAACACCATAGGTATCGTAAAACTCCAGCTTGCGCTCCATCTCCTTGGTATCATTACTGTAAGAAAGAATCTCAAAGACTACTTGCGGTGGAATATTATCTTCTTGCCACTGACGATAAGAACGACGTTTTCCCTTTGATCTACCGAAGACAACCATCACATCAGGTGCAGTCGGTGTAATCAGCCGAGAACGGACAGGATACCACAGCAAATCTCCTGCAATCAAAACATTGTCATTATTAGCAAATAGAATCTCTAAATTCTCCTTAATCAGGACAATCCAACGATATTGCTCTGTATTGTCTGCCATTGGTTTGCCGTCACTATCTGGATAGAGGAGATCGGGGTCTATTTGCTCAAAGATCGTCATAGAATTTAACCCAGCGGCTCTTGACTTCCAATTCAATTATGACTGGTTCTAGAAGTCTAATCGCAACGACTGCACTAAAAACCTTAGAATGAATAAGGTGTATTTAAATCTGTAACAAATATTTATGCCTCCTCGTTGGCCTCGCAAACCCGATCGCAAAGACCCTGATTACCGCAAGATAGATGACCGGATGAATTTTGCCATCCATGTGGCGATCGCTGCTTGTATTAATTCCGGGTTGTGGTTTTTCCACATTTTGAAAGACACTACCTGGGAGTGGCTGCCTTTGGTAACGTTAAGTTGGACGGGAATAGTGTTAGCACATCTGATTTATATTAGTGCGATCGCTAATTACAGCGAAACTCCACCTAAATCCACCTGAAGACGGACTGCTGATGCTGGGGCGATTGTAACCTGTGGTAGTAGAATTAGCCTATTAATTGAGCGATAATGTAAAAAAGCCGAGATTTCGCACTCTTTCTTAACGTAGGGTTATTTTTATGGCAAAGACTAACACCACAGAACTACTGGAAGCCCTAGCAGCTGAAATTGGCGAAAATGTCTACATAGACATTGCTAAATGGCATCTTTATTTATCTAATGCCAAACTGCACACCCTTGTTGCTGAACAGTTGTATCCCTTAATTACTTCCAACAATGTAAGTGAAGATCGAGTTTTAAAAGTCTTGAAATCAATTACAGTCAAAATTGGCGGCGGTAGAAGCGAACTCCCTTTAAGTGATTTATTGCCACTGCAATGCCAAGTAACATTAGTTGATATTTTAGAAAAATATCAACGCGAAATCTAATCTCTACAACCAAGATTATTTGAATCAGACAATTTTCTCGGTCAGTATTTCTTGATTTAAAATGCTGAATTGAGGATTAATTTGTCGTGTCAATTTTATAAAAATAAAAACCATAGAGACACATAGATAAATTTTGTGTAATTTATTTATGCGTATCTGGTAAAAATTTCCTTTAACAATTAAGGAATCTCGACCTTCTAAATTGGTTGAGACGAGAATGAGTTTATCTTAAACTTGCTCTTAACTTTCATGCAAATCTATTGAGGCAATTTCTATGCTTTTACAAGTCAAAGATAGTGGCGAATTGGTAAAAATTGTTGAAATTCAGGAATTAATTGACCCGAATACTGATGTTGTTCAGGCAAAAGATCAAGAAGGTCAAGAAGAACAACAACCTGAAACTTTTAAAAAACAAAATCTTGTTTTTCCTTCAGGTGAAGTTCTACCACGCTGCTGGATAGATGCTGACTATAGACACGGCAACGGTTAATAATTTTAAAATGAGATAATTGGTAATGGCAGTAAACTATTAGCAATTATCATTAGTAGGGGCGCACAAATGTGTGCCCCTATTGCTATGTGCCAGTTGATGGTACTTCTTGTTCTGCTAATGTCGCCTTTTCATTCTGCTGAAACTTTGGGAAAAATCTCTTAGTAATCCAGTCAGTTAAAATGTGAGACAGTAATCCCAACGGGCCAGCGAACAAAGATAAAGCCAGAGAGTGAATTGTCCAAACACCTGTTTTCTGCCCTTCCCAATAAATCCAGCGACCGACAAATAAATCCATCACTAAAAAATGAATCCAACCTGTTGCCGCAGCTGTTTCGTCTGTAAAAAATCGCGCAATATCAGCTAATTGAGGATTCGATAAAGCTTGGGCGTTTTCTGGAGTAATGCTGCTAATAAACAAATATAAATATGTTCCTGCTAACAGCACAAAGGGTAAATATGATGACATTATCCACCGTGTGACTTTCCAGTTCGGCAATAAAATCATCAACGCCCAAAATGGCAAGACAAAAAGGTTGGCAACATTAAATAGTTGAGAAATCGTCATATATTTGTAAAGTGAAGAATTTTTGTTTTGAATTAACTAATTATTCATAACTAGTAACTCTCAGGACAAAGATCCCCGACTTCTTTAAGAATTCGGGGATCTGGGTATAATTATAAAGCTACAAGTTGTGATTCGATTTCTGAAGAATTCAAATCACGACCGATGAAAACTAAGCGTGTTTGCCTAGCTTCTTCTGGTTTCCAGGGGCGATCGTAAAATTTATCAAATCGAGTTCCCACACCTTGCATCACTAAGCGCATGGATTTATTAGGCACTGCCACAAAGCCTTTAATCCGGTAAATTTCTTGTTGTTGTACTAATGTTTGCAACTGCTGTTGCAGCTTTTCGGGGTCAAAGGTACGATCCAAAATTAAATTAGCTGAAGTAATTTCTTCGTCGTGATTGTGGTCTTCTTCTGTATCGTGATGACTAGGACGAGAATCTAAATTGTCTTCAACTGCGGCTTGGAATCCTAACAATATAGATGCGTCTAGTTGAGAACGATCGCTCTCGACAATTTTCACGACTCTAGGCAACTCTTGCTTAATCAATTCCTCAACTCTGGCTTTTGTCTCGGCATCTACCAAGTCAATTTTATTTAACACCACCAAGTCTGCACAAGCAAGTTGGTCTTCAAACAGTTCTTGCAAAGGTGTTTCGTGTTCTAGATTATCATCTGCTTGGCGCTGGGCTGCGATCGCTTCTGGATCGCTAGCAAATGTCCCGGCTGCAACCGCCGCACAATCTACCACGGTAATCACCGCGTCAACAGTGGCGGCGTTGCGAATTTCTTGCCAGCGAAAAGCTTTTACCAGTGGTTTTGGTAAAGCTAAACCAGAGGTTTCAATCAAAATGCAGTCGATGCTATCTCGCCGCTTAATTAACTCTTGCATCGTCGGGTAAAACTCTTCCTGCACGGTGCAGCATAAGCAGCCGTTGGTTAATTCAAAGATATTAGTGTCACCCTCACCATCTTCGGGGCAAATTTGACAGGATTTCAATAATTCGCCATCAATACCGAGTTCGCCAAATTCATTGACTAAAACAGCAATGCGCCGTCCTTCGTTATTTTGTAGCAGGTGGCGAATTAGGCTGGTTTTTCCACTACCCAAGAAGCCTGTGATTACTGTGACAGGAATTTTCGTAGCCATATTTTTGCCTGATTTACCCAGTATGGTAAGTTTTACGGGTTACAAACTTAAATACTGAGATTAAGCTTGGTTTGAAGATTGACTTAGTTATTTTAAGCTGAAAGTCTATGGTAAACCTGAAAATATTGCCGTTATTGTTGAGTTTAGGTTTGGCTTTAATTCCTCAAATCAGTGCGGCACAAACGGTAGAGGAGTTGGAACAAAAAGCAACATCTGCCGAAGAAGTGAAAAATTATGAAGAAGCCGCTAATATTTGGCGGAGTTTGATTGAGCGCGATGTCTACGACGGGCTACGCCTACGCAAAAACAGCTCTGCTCACGCCAAGCTGGCAGATATCCTATCTAACCAAGGCAAGATTGCAGAGACGATCGCTGCTTATCGCCAAGCGTTGCAATTAAATCCCAGTGCTGATATTTATGTCAATTTAGGTAATTTTCTCGCAAAAAAGGGACGACCCACAGAAGCGATCGCCGCTTTTCGTCAAGCTATCAAACTTGAGCCTGACAATAGCACGTATTACTATTACACTTTAGCTTCACAGCTGATGGAAATTGGTAATACACAGGAAGCACTCTTAGCTTACCGTCAAGCGCTGAAACTTCAGCCTGATGCAGATAATTACAACAACTTAGGTAATATCTTGCGTAAGTTAGGCAAACGAGAAGAAGCGATCGCTGCTCACCGCGAGGCCTTGAAAATTGATCCCAAGAGTTATCTGGCTTACTACTATCTGGGTGACATGCTGGAATATAAAGAAGCCGTTGATATCTATCGTCAAGCAAATAAAAATGACTCCACAAATGAAGTCTATTATGAGCGTTTGGCATCACTTTCATTAGAGCGTGGCTTCGTCAATGAAGCGATCGCTGCTTACCGCCAAGTAATTAAAATCAAACCTGAGCCTTCAACATATATAGAACTGGCCGATGTCTTGATGAAACAAGAAAAACCAGAAGAAGCGATCGCTCTTTACCGCCAAGCTGCTGCCAAAGAACCTACGGATTATTATTACAGTAAATTGAGTGAAGCACTCGCTCAACAGGAAAATCTAGATGAAGCTCTGGGAATTTGCCAAAAGGTGGTAAAAACTGGTGAAGGCAGTTATGACACTTGCTCCAATATAAATTTGCCACTTTACAAGCAAAAAGGCTTTACTGCTGTCATGGCTTTTTATCAGCCGCTAGCGAATATGATTCCGCGTCGCAAAATGGCTGAACTTTATATCAAACTTGGCCAAGAGATTTCCTATGATGAAGGTGATAGCTCAAAACAAGAGGCCACAGCAGTTTTTCAGCAAGCATTAAAAATAGATCCAGAAAACGCTGATGCTCAAGAAGCTCTCAAGAACTTAATTGCTTCTTAAGCATACATAATTGAGGGGCAATCTCCCCATGCTTGCTTTCACATCTCAAAAGCAGTCACAAGGCTATTGCCCCTAAATATTTTGAGCGTCGATCGCTCTTTCGCCAGAAACACCTATGAATTACCTTTCATCAGGCTATCTGGACTTATGACTCCACACACCATACTCCGCAATCTCAACAGAGTTACTTACTCAGCTGTGACGAGTTCAGTACTACCACGTGTACGACGCCGTGTGAGACTATTATACAGCATCACACCGATCGCCTTGATCAAATTACCTTCCAATTCCTGGAACAGCTTCATGTTCGTGCCAAAGGCGGCGTTAGCTTCATCAACGATGCGATCGGTTGCCGCCTCGTCAAGGGGTAATTCATCCAAAGTTTGCCGATATTTGGCTTTGAATGCCTTCTCATCGGGAATTTCTGGAAACTCATAAAAGGCTGTTCCTTGTCCATCAGACAAATTCATCGCTGTTACAGCAATATTTTTGAGAATTTGTCCCCCGGATAAGTCACCTATGTAACGAGTGTATGAATGGGCGATTAACAATTCCGGTTCTGTAGCAGATATTTCTCGGATGCGCTGTACATAAGCTTCACCTGCGGGAGATAATTTGATTTGCTCTCTCCAGTTTGCACCAAAGTAATAACTTAGGTCTTCTTCTAAGCTATGCTTGCGGTTTAGCTGAGAAAAGTTAATTTTAGAAACTATTGGGTGCTGGCGGTGCTTTTCTATTTCCTCTTCCATCGCTGAGTAGACGAAGTAGAAGTTAGCAACTAGTTTCCGGTAAGAGTTTTTTTCCACTACTCCTTTTAAAAAGCACTTGACAAAACCTACATTTTCTGCCATTGTGTGGGCTTTCTTAGTGCCTACACGTAATTTGGTTGCTAAATTGCTGCTCATGCTAAATTTCTCAACTTTAAAAAGTTAACTGCCGGAGTTTTGATTCACTAACGGCTAAAAAAGCCATTAAAACGTTACCTTAAAACTATTTGATGAGAATTTATATTAAAATTTTTTAAGCTGCAATGATTCTGTCGTTTTTTACACAGCAACAAGGCTAAGAGAACAGAATTTTAGATTTCAGGATTTTGATTTTTTGTTGTTATTAGCTGAATCTTGCTTTCATTCTCAACTTGGGTGAAAATCTTTGTGATGCGCTGAAAGTAATATTTATTACATTATTACTTAGTTATAGCATTGTCAAGTGTGAACTAATACAGATAAAAATCAAAACGAAAGTTGTCGGCATAAAAGGAATAATTAGCTAAGATGTGGAGACTTTACTAATAACGTAAAAACCAATACTGACTTTATCAAAGATTTACAATCCCAGAAAGAAAAATTCAGTATTATTACGTAAAATAGCTCGATCTAGAATGAATTTCTAAAGAGAAAAAGCATGTCAAAATTGCTGAATAAAGTCTTAAGTGCTATTTATTTTTCAGTGTGATTGTGTGGAGTGTTTAAAAATATGGTTTCATCTATAACTCGGACATCGGGCATTTCTGGGGGTTCTAATTCTGAAGTTGAGGGATTGGGCAAAGGGATTGAGAGCAGTTTTGGACTGAATTTAATCCCACTACCAGCAAATCCCTTATTTGGCACAGATGGGATTCGCGGACGAGTGGGAGAATTACTGAGTGCGCCCCTAGCATTGCAAGTTGGTTTTTGGACGGGGATTGTTTTACGTAACCATGCTACTCAAGTAGGGCCAGTCATTCTCGGACAGGATTCTAGAAACTCCAGCGATATGCTGGCAATGGCTTTGAGTGCAGGGTTAACAGCAGCGGGGTTAGAGGTTTGGTATTTGGGATTATGTCCCACTCCTTGCGTTGCCTATCTCACTAGTATCAGTGATGCCATTGGCGGAGTGATGATTTCTGCCAGCCACAATCCTCCAGAAGACAATGGGATTAAGGTTTTTGGTGCTAATGGTGGGAAGTTGCCGCAAATATTGCAGACAGAAATTGAAGCGGGACTGCGTGGCAAGATATCACCGATCGCTAGAGTCAGTCATTGCGGACGGCATTACTCACGTTTCGAGTTAGTGGAAGATTATAGCTCGGCGTTGAAAAAACCCTTAAACGGTGCTTTGAATCTTCAGGGAATGAAGATTGTTTTAGACTTGGCGTGGGGAGCCGCAGTTGGGTTAGCACCATCAGTATTTACACAAATGGGGGCGGAGGTAATCTGCTTGCATAACGAAGCAGATGGCGATCGCATTAATGTTAACTGCGGTTCCACCCACCTAGATATTCTGGCAGCAACGGTACAAGAACACAACGCCGATATCGGCTTTGGCTTCGATGGCGATGCCGATCGCGTCTTAGCAGTAGACAATACAGGCAGGCAAGTTAACGGCGATTACATTCTCTACCTGTGGGGACGGCACTTACAACAAAACCAACAATTGCCAGACAACCTGATTGTATCTACAGTCATGGCTAACTTAGGCTTTGAGAAAGCTTGGCAGCAAATTGGTGGTAACTTAATTCGTACCGCAGTTGGCGATCAATACGTGCAAGCCGAAATGCAGCGCACTGGGGGAATGTTAGGTGGCGAACAATCAGGGCATATTCTTTGCCGTCACTATGCCGTAACTGGAGATGGCTTGTTAACAGCATTACACATCGCATCTTTGGTGAGAGAGGCGGGTGTTCCCTTGAGCGAATTAGTAGATCGAAGCTTCCAAACCTATCCACAATTGTTGCGGAATGTGCGCGTTGTCGATCGCGATCGCCGTTTGGGATGGCAAGATTGTCAACCTATACAAAAAGCGATCGCTCTTGCTGAAGCTGCAATGGGCGATTCCGGTAGAATTTTGGTTCGCGCCTCTGGCACAGAACCAGTCATTAGAGTAATGGTGGAAGCAGCCAATGCCGAACTCACCAACTACTGGACAAATGAACTAGTTTCACAAGTACAGCAGCATCTAATGGACTAAATTAGCTAATATCTCATCTGAATTATAGTATCGCTAAAGATCCGATAAATCATCACAAAGACGCGATAAATCGCCGTCTCTACAAAAGACTAATTATTGTAGAGACGGCGTTTTTATCGCGTCTCTTGCCTTAACAAAGATTTAGCTAGTACAACACGGCGACTTCTTTTTTAGAGTAATAGGTATCTATGAAAAGTCAAAATTATGACTGGTAAATGCGGACTCACACTAGGTAAATACGCGCCTCTCCATAAAGGGCATCAATTGGTAATTGAAACAGCCTTAGCAGAGATGGATGAGGTACTTGTGATGATTTATGAGTGTCCAGAAGTGACTGCTATTCCTTTAACAGTTCGAGCGAATTGGCTGCGTCAAATTTATCCACAAATTCAGGTGATTGAAGCGTGGGATGGCCCAACTGAGATTGGTGATACTCCTGAGATTAAGCAAAAGCACGAAGATTACATCCTGAAACAATTAAAATCCAAAAAAATTACCCACTTTTACTGTAGTGAATTTTACGGTGAACACGTCAGTCAGGCGCTGGGGGCAGTTAATCGGCTCGTAGATTGCGATCGCCAAACTTTTCCAATTTCTGGAACGCAAGTAAGGAGCGATGCTTACAAATTTCGGGAGTATTTACATCCTGATGTGTACCGCGATCTGATCGCCAATATTGTTTTTCTGGGCGCTCCTTCGACTGGTAAAACCACTATTGCATCACAATTAGCTAAAGAGTTTAACACAGTATGGATGCCAGAGTATGGGCGCGAGTATTGGGAAAAATATCAAATTAATAGGCAACTTTCGCTCTCTCAACTTGTGGAGATTGCCAAAGGACATTTAGAACGTGAAGAAGCCTTATTATTGCAAGCAAACCAGTATTTATTTACAGATACTAATGCATTGACAACCTATCAATTCTCTTTGTATTACCATAAAATTGTTGCCCCAGAGTTAGCAAAACTTGCCCATCAAGCCATGTCGCGCTACGATTTAGTATTTATTTGTGATTCAGATATCCCTTACGATGATACCTGGGATCGTTCTGGAGAGGCAAATCGTAATATATTTCAAAAACAGATTCAGAGCGACTTAATTATTAGAAAAATTCCATTTTTTTCCTTGAGTGGCGACCTCAATACACGCATTAGTACTGTTAAAAGAGTATTGTCTATTTACTACAAGTATGGCAACCTGGGAGAGTTATTTTTCCATAAACTTGTTTTATAAAGTGCATTGAAATGATTAATTTTTGGAGTATCAATACTATCGCCTTCAATCTTATGGGATATCCCATGAGTTATGTAGAATTCTTGGGAACGATTTTTTCTCTATGGTCGGTGTGGCTAATTTCTCAGAGGAAGATTCTGACTTGGCCTGTTGGGATAGTCAGCGTCTTGCTATACATGGTACTTTTTTATCAAATCCGTTTGTATGCGGATATGTTAGAACAAGTCTATTACTTAGTTATTAGTGTGTATGGTTGGTGGAGATGGATTACACCTGAATCTGATACTGGTAAAGTTTTACAGGTTAGATATAGTCCACCGCGTAAAATTGTTTTGATTGCAGCAATTACAATAGCAGTTTCATTCGCAACGGGAGCTTTGATGAGTCAAATTCATCTGTTACTCCCGGCAATATTTCTAGAGAAAGCTTCTTTTCCTTATTTAGATGCACTTACAACAATCATGAGTTTTACTGCTATGTGGCTCATGGTACAAAAAAGGATTGAAAGTTGGTATTACTGGATTATTGTTGATGTTATTGGTATTTGGTTGTATTACGTTAAAGAAGTTAAATTTGTTGCTTTTCTTTATGTAATTTTTTTGTTCATCGCAATTAACGGTTCAATATCTTGGCTCAAGACAGCTAAAATAGTGCATTAGATTTAGGTTGCGTTGAGCAACAGGAAACCCCAACATCGATCGGATCGGGTTAAGAGGTTGTTTGAAAAGTGCTTAGGTGTGATTTTAGGCACTTATTGATCCCCCCTAGCCCCCCTTCAAAAGGCTACGGTGTACACACATCTTTGTATAAAACCAAAATCGTTGAAGATCCCCCTAAATCCCCCTTCAAAAGGGGGACTTTGACTCTGGTTCCCCCTTTTTTAAGGCTACCGTGTATACACAAGTCCTAAAAACCTAGCTTGATAGGACTTTCCTCGTTCCCAGGCTCCGCCTGGGAACGCATTCATTGAGTCAAAGACTCAATGTCTGACAGGAAGCAGCAGCCCCTAAATCAGGCATTCCCATGCAGAGCTTGTGTTCGAGATAAACGAAAAAACAATGGAAAATCAAGCTTTTTTCGACTTGTGTATACACGGTAGCTTTTTTAAGGGGGGTTAGGGGGGATCTAAACGCTGGGAGGCAACTCTCAAAGACTTGTGTATACACCGTAGCTTCAAAAGGGGGGAAAACTTCTTAAAGTCCCCCTTTTGAAGGGGGATTTAGGGGTATCTAAAACTTTTTGCTACCAACAACAAGACTTTTCAAACATCCTCTAAGCTCGACTTTATCCAAAATTCAGAGCTTGGTTCTCTTGATACGGCAAAAATCCTAGCTTTTTAGCAAAAGCTTTTTCGATGTCACTTATTCTCGGTGAAATCAAAAAAGTAAAACTACCGCCCCACAAAGATTTCAGCGTCAGCTTGAGTGTTGCCAAAAAATGGATAAAGTCGAGCTAAGGCAAGAGACGCGATGAATCGCCATCTCTACAAAAGACTGATTATTGTAGAGACGGCGATTTATCGCGTCTTTGTGATGATTTATCCCATTTTTATGATTTAGAATTTTCATCAAAAAACCTCAACCCAACCTACAAATTTGTTTGCAACAATTTAGCCTCGCCACGCCACAAAAGTGTTCTTAAACAGCGTTTATTCTTTGTAAACCAGTGTAAATATTGAACCGTTCTCCGCGCAGGAATCCAATTAAGGTAATCCCAAATTCCTTGGCGACGGATACCGCCAAACTACTAGGAGCAGAAACAGAACAGACAATAGGAACCCCAGCAGTTGTAGACTTTTGCAAAATCTCAAAACTAGAGCGCCCGCTAACCAGAATAATACAATTATTTAAAGGCAACTCGTTACTGAGCAAAGCTGTACCAATCAATTTATCCAAAGCATTGTGTCGCCCAACATCCTCCCACAGATTTAACAATTGTCCTTGAGCATCGAAGATAGCCGCAGCGTGCAAACCCCCTGTAGCAGTGAAAATACCTTGAGCAGCCCGGAGTTTATCTGGTAGGCTGTATACGATCGCAGGTGTTACCGTTGGCCCAGAAGGAATCACTGGACATCCCCGTAGACGTAAAGCTTCAAGGCTAGCTTTACCACACACCCCACAGGCGCTACTAGTGTAGAAATGGCGCTCCAAAGGCTGTAAATCTGGAATCAACCCATCCCGCAGTTCTACATTTACAATATTATGGCGCTGCTCACCATCGACTAATTCATCTACGCAGTAACTAATACGTCGAATATCTTCCCTGCGGCTAACGACTCCTTCACTGTAGAGGAAACCAGCAGCTAGTTCAAAATCTGCCCCTGGTGTTCGCATAGTAACAGCTACCGTCTTCTGGAAAGGGAGAAGACGAATTTCTAAAGGTTCTTCGGTGGTGAGTTGGTCTAAACGCGATCGCATTTTACCATTTTCCACAACCCAGACAGTGGCTTTGGTTTTGCTTTTAGTTGGCATTTTCATATTTATGAGAGTTGATGACTTTAAATTTTGATCCTAATCTGGGAACAAAGTAATGCTATTTGTATATCAGATGTCAGGTTGATGCTCACCAACTACTTTGTGCAGTTGAGCTAGATTGCCTCGGTTTCTGTTTAGTAAGTAAAATGAACCTAAAACTTTTGGCTTTCAGCAAAATTTTATTTGCAATAGTCTTTGTGATTTCCCTTGGTTTTACAGGATATTTAGTAGCTAATAACATTAGTCAGAGAGTAATTGAAAAATCTCTTGCTAAACAAGTGATTTCTACCTCCACCGTAGGAAAAAGCTCTCAATTACAAAAACTTTTAAATGAGATAGTTGTAGAAGAGAAAATCCCTGGTGCGGTAATGTATATTACTACACTTAAAGGTTCTTGGCTGGGAGCATCTGGTGTCAATAACTTGTCAACTAAAACCAGGATGAAACCCACAGATGGCTTTTCTATTGCCAGTATGAGTAAAACTTTTATGGCGGTGGTTGTGCTGAAGTTAGTGGAGCAAGGGAAGATAGAATTAGATCGGGCGATCGCAACCTACTTACCAAGAGACATCAGTCCTCATATTGTCAACAGCGACAAAATTACAGTTCGTCAACTCCTCAACCACACCAGTGGTGTTGCTGAATACCTAGATACAAAAGAGTTTATTCAAGCTACAGCGAAAAGAAGTCGCTCAGAGCCTTGGACAGCCAGAGAAGCTATTCAGTATATGTATCAAGAGGAACCGAAGGCAAATCCCGGAGAAAAATTTATTTATACTGATTGCAACTACATTCTTTTGGAACTGATTGTTGAAAATATCACTAGGGGAACTCTCGCCCAAGCAATCCGCAGTCAAATTTTAAAACCATTGGGATTAAAACATACCTTCACAGAATTGCGCGAACCGACAATTGGCGAAGTCGCTACAGGTTATGGCGATCGCAATAAAGATGGTAAGCTAGATAGCTACGCCCAAGTCAATGATGGTAATGGTTTGGGTGATGGTGGATTGGTTTCAACAGCAGAGGATTTGGCCAAGTTCGCCAAAGCGTTATTTGTCAAAAAAACTTTACTTTCATCAAAGATGATGAAAGAAATGCTGAAATTTAAAGATAATGGCGCAAGCTATAGCTATGCTTTGGGTGTAGAACGATTTTCATCTCCTTTAGCAAAAGCAATTGGGCATAGTGGTATAGCTTATGGCTTCGCAACATTGCTTGCATATTTACCCAGTGAAAATACCACTATAGTAGTGTTGCTAAACAATCAGAATGTCGATCTTAAATCAGTAGCTAGGACGGGTCTAGAAGTTGTTGAGAATAAATGATATTAATTTGTAATTATACTTGTAGGGCTGACATCCTCATGTTCACCCTACTGCTCTGATAAAATTCAGAGCTTATGGAATACATAAAAAAAGAGCTAAAAGTTTATGAATAAGGCTTTCAGTTTACCTTAACTGTTACTGCTAAATGCAACCCTAATGCATCCAGCAAAGCATTCAGGCAATAAAATTCTATTTCTTCTTTCTCGGATAATATCTGTTCGAGTTGGTCATAAACTTGCTTAAATTGCACAGAAAATTGCTCAATTCCACCTTTTGCCTCAATTACATTTCTCAGCGCCTTACTTAACATTTTCGGGTCGCCTTCTTCTAAGACAACTTCGATATAAGCCGCTGCTTCTAATGGGTTAGGACTTACGCACGGGTAACGGAAAACGAACCACAGAGGGCGCAGAGTTCACGGAGGAATGAGAGTTTGAGAGGGTTTTTGCGTAAGTCCTATGGGTTTTTGAGGTCTTCAATCAGTTTTTCGTGATAGCTTGCACTTTTAGGCATTATCTCTACTCCTATAATCTTCCCAATATTCTTTTGCTTTATCAATATCTTTTTCTTGAGTACTTTTATCACCACCGCACAAAAGAATAATAATTGCTGACCCTTCTTGCCCAAAGTAAACGCGATAACCATAACTGTAGTCTATTCTCAGTTCAAAAACCCCATCTCCTACTGATTTACAATCAACGAAATTACCTGCTTCTACTCGGTCAAACCTTGCTCTGGTTTTAGCCTTTGCTTTTCTATCTCGCAAAGAGTCAAACCACTCAAAAAAAGGATTTATGCCGTTATGTGTTAAATAATTCCTAATCTCCTTTGGTTGAGCTTTCATGATTTTTAGAGCAAGTCTACATACTTTAAATCGTATCTGGGTCAACACCCAATTCTCGCAGTTTTGCTGCTAGGCGTTCAGCACGTTGTATTTCTTGTTCCGCACGTTGCTTTTCTTGTTCAGCACGTTGTCTTTCTTGTTCGGCGTGTTCTGCTTCCCACTGGGCAATTTCTTCAGGTGTAGGAATTACCTGTCCTTCGGCATTGAAATAGCGTAATTGATTTTCATGAACGCCCAAGTACAAACTTAGCTGCTGACTCCACAACAATCCTTGTGGGTTGGGTTCTATAGGTTGATATGTACCTCCCAGCAAAATAAACCCAGCAAATTCTAGACTTTTGGGGTCAAACCAGAAATATTCAGGAGTGCGAAAGATATCTTGATAAATTTGTTTTTTTAAGCCCTTGTCAATCGCTGCGGTTGATTTTGAAAGCAGTTCTATAATCAAATTCGGATATTTGCCGTCTTCTTCCCAAACAACCCAACTATCACGGGGTTTGCGTTCAGTATTTAAAACGACAAAGAAATCTGGCCCCCGAAAGTCTTCGGATTTACGCTGGCGTGGACTGTAATGAATGCTAATATTCCCCGCAGCAAAGTAGTCATTAAAGCGATTGTGGTCTCGCCACCACCAATCAATACATTTTATTAATAGCAGCATTTGCTGCAAATGTAGGTATGTTTCCAATGGTGGTTCGTTACTTTCTAAATCCCCTGGTGGAAATATAACATCTTCTGGGGTTTCAAAATCTTTGGCGACAGACATGGCTGCAAGTTTGGAGTGATGTTAAGTTGAGCGTAGCATTCGGAAAGCATTAATATTAGGTTTGCTTTTCTAAGCGTACTACTGCATTATAATCAGGTACACCTTCGAGCGATCGCTTACTTTTATCTAGTAGCACATTCCCTTCTGGCCAATGTACTTGCAAGTTTCCTGACTGAATTGGCGCAATATAGATTTGACATAACAACTCGCCTAAATCATTCTTGAGAATAACTTTATCCCCATCTTTTAAACCCAACTGTACAGCATCAGCAGCATTCATTAGCACCGCCTCTCGCATCGCCCCAGTAATTGCATCCTTGCGTTCCTGCACCATACTATTAAATTGTTTGCCTCGACGGGTTGCTAATAAAAAATAACCTTCTGGTAATTCTCTTTGGCGTGGCAATAATACCCCAAAGTGTGCCTTACCATCGGCTGTCGGGAAATTCCAACCAAAGCACAAATGTGAGCCACCATATTGAAATTGATCGCCAGCTTGCTGTAAGTGTTGAATACCGGCATATTGCGGGACAACTTGAGCAATTTCTTGACGGATAGCAGATGTGTCAGCAAAAGCCAGCTTATCTGCCAAATCTGGTTTTACCCGCCTTGCCAATTCTAAAAACACTTCCCACTCTGGACGCGCTTCTCCAATGCGCGGCCCCGGAATCTCTGGACTGAAAATTACTCGGCGTTCGGTATTAGTTTCTGTGACTCCTCCTGGGATTTCGTAGCGAGTCGTCGCAGGTAACAGCACTACAGTATCAGCAGGTTCTACCAACATTTGGCTGGAGAGAACAATATCTATATGTACCCGCAGCGGTATTTTCTTCAACGCTGCTTCTACATAATCTGGTTCTGGCAGCACTTCTAAAAAATTCCCGCCCACAGAAACCAACACATCTATTTCTCCTTGATGTGCGGCGTTAATCATTTCTGGAGCAATTAAACCTTTACTTGCCGGCACTTCAAAGCCCCAATGCTGACTCAATTGGGCAGCATTTTCTGGGATAATAGGTTTACCACCAGGAAAAACTGTCGCGTAACATCCCATCTCTGCACCACCCTGCACCCCAGAGTGACCGCGAATTGGCATTAAACCGCAGCCTTCCCGACCGACAAAACCTTTGGTAAGAGCTAAGTTGATGATACTTCGCACGTTATCTTCACCGCATTCATGCTGAGTAATGCCCATACTCCAAACAAATACGGCTTTATTCGCTTCTTTGACCATTTTGGCAAAACCGTACATTGACTCGCGGGATGTTCCAGAAAGCCGCTCTAATTCTTCCCAAGATTGGCTTTC
Organism: Nostoc sp. PCC 9305; assembly: GCF_963920915.1. Classification (NCBI taxonomy): domain Bacteria; kingdom Bacillati; phylum Cyanobacteriota; class Cyanophyceae; order Nostocales; family Nostocaceae; genus Nostoc; species Nostoc sp. PCC 9305. Next base: position 27,908 of record NZ_CAWUDN010000035.1, on the reverse strand, counting down.
TAACGATGCTTTGAGTTCGGCAAAGCCATCTGTGTATAAATCTATAAATGACTGGTCTACCCAGTTGTTAGCAATTATATGTTTAATAGTGCCATTTAAAAATGCGATATCCCCGCCCATGTTGATTAAGAAGAAGTCTTCGGCAAACTTTGTACCAAAAACGGCACTTTCTACAATTGAGGGAACCCAGTAGCGCTCCATTCCTGGTTCGCGGTAAGTATTAATAACTACAATCTTTGTGCCAGCTTTTTTAGCATAATGGAGATACTTAACGGTAACAGGCTGATTATTGGCAACATTTGAGCCAATGAAGACTAATAAATCAGTCCCAATCCAGTCTTTATAAGAACAAGTGGTAGCCCCAGCACCCAAAGCAGCTTTCAGTCCTGCTGTACTGGGAGAATGGCAAATGCGGGCAGCGTTATCAATATTATTGCTTCCCATTGCCCGCACAGCTTTTTGAGTAGTATAATAAGTTTCGTTGACAGTACCGCGACTGGTAACATAGAAACTGAGGCGGTCTGGTGTAGTGGAGCGGATGCGATCGCTAATTACCCCTAAAGCTTCATCCCAACTAACACGGCGAAAGCCTTTCTCCCCTCGTTGACGAATCATCGGGTACGGAAGTCTTCCCAAGTCTCGTAATTGGGCACTTTTTTGCTTTTGCAACTGCGAGACATCTGCCAATAGTACAGGGTCAAAAGCTGGCATAGTATTCATCTGCAACAACCGCAACCGAACATTGCAAAGATGAATCCCATCTAATGTCCAATCCTTCATCCCGGTTGTTCCGAGAGCGCAACCATCGCAAACACCTTTATTTAGGATATTCCACGTGTATGGTAGTTTGTCACGAGACAGCCAGATTGCCCGAAATACCTCCCAAAAATTGTTAGGGTACTGTTCGCCAATGCCGAAAGGCTTCCAACTTGCCCAGTGCTGGGGTGTCCAGTGTTTTTTGGGTTTGGGTAACATGAGGTAATATGTGTAAGTTCCTGGATTCTCTTAGGCTATCGTTTTGATTACGAAATGAGTAGCAGACAGTTAAAAATCGTTCGGCTTTCCTGAATATGCCAAAAGGAGAAAGTCAAAGCTGTTTTTGAGAAATAAAAAGCTGTTTTTGCTTGCTGAATATACTGAAATGAGAAATAAAAAGCTGCTTTTGAGACAGTAAAAGCAGCTTTTGAGAAAGCAATTGCAGATTTTGCTTATTGAATTTAGTCAAAAGATGAAGTTCAGGTAAGTTATTGAAAGCATTCCTTGAAAAAAAGAAAGGCGATCGCTCTTTGCTAAGAACCTGCGTAAGCGCAGTCCGGCGCAGACATCGCCCTTCAGTCCACCTTCAATCAATCTTCTGAAAATTTATGCCTTAACAAGTGTTGGTGTTACTTTTGATACGCCCAATAAACTGAAAATTCTTGCAATCACGTCTGGGTGTCGTAGAATTGCGTTATGGCTTAAATCAATCCCTTTTTCTACTAATCCTGGAGCTTCAGTCCCTTGAGGTTTAGCAAATGGATGTGGGGTTATTGTTTGGCCTGGTACATCTGGGTTTGGCTGCCATGTCCTAAAGTATGCCAAGCTTCCGTATGCAACTACTCCATCTCCTGAATTAGTGAGTCCATCATCTGATATCAGTTGTTGTGTTCTATCCGCTTTTTCTAATCTTACTCCGTTTATGACAATGAAGTTTCCGTCCTCCACAGGCTCTTCGGGTGTACCCAAGTAACTCGCTACTTTGAGTTCTCTTTTTTCTTGATAGTAGTATGCTCCTACTGGTGACTCAAAACCAGTTGAATAAATGACATCTACGTTCTTGACGGGTGGGCTTGTTACCGCTTTACTCCCGAATTCTCCATCACTGAAATTCGGATCTTGTTCATAATAATCCTTGATATATTTCAGCGTCGTACTTTCGGCTCCTCCAAGTTGTAATATCTTTTCGGTTGTTTCCGCTCTAAAGTCACCGGAAGCGATTGTCTGTGATTCAGCAACACCTTCATTTCTGATAAACGAAAAATCTGTTGTGTTGAAATACTCGTACTGCGCTTTTGTGACTGGCAGTAGCGAAGGAATGCTAGAAAAGGATTGTAATGCCTTTTTAATGCCCGATAAACTTGCTCCTCCTAAATTAAATCCATCATCTGTTGACAGCAGACGAATTGCTAGTGGCGCACCTATCCACGGTGGGCTAACTGCTACGTATCGTTCTATATGTTTATCTATCCAGGCTTGTCCTGCGGAGGGATCGTTTTTGATCCACTCTAAGAAATATTGCGTCACCCTATTTCCCATACTGTGGGCTATTATGACCACAGGTGTAGCTGGCTTAAGTATGAGTGGTTTGGCTTTGTATAATTCCTCTATGGTACTCTTGAGTTTAGAGAAATATTGATATCGCTGTTCCAAACCTGCTGGGCTTATTCGCCAATCATAAGGAAGGGCTACCAAATTTGCGGGCAACGCAGCTGCTTCGCCTCGGTACTCATCAGTGTCTAATAACGCAGTTACTAGTTCTGAAAAGTAATTCACTTTTTGCAAACCTGCGTACAATTCCTCCAATTTTTTACGATTCTCTCCAAAAGAGATCGCTATTAATGCTTTTATATCGTTTAGCTCCTTTTGAGAAACAGCTAAATTTTTAATCCCCTGTATTCCATCTACAAATCGATTAAATTGAATGTCTGGGTCATCTTCTGTTAGCGGCGGATTTTGGTCTGTTTCTACTTCTGGGGTTATGCCATTACTATCCTTTAATTTCAGGTTCTTTTTCCAATTTGTTACAACAGGATTTTCGGGAGGTTGATCTGTTTTGACAGGATATACTGGTGCATTAAGTCCGACTATATTTGATGGCGGATATTCCACGTCTGTCTGTTCATCTACTTTCTGAATTGTTTGACCTGGTGGTGGTGGTGCCATATCTTGACCGACCCAAAGTTTACCGCCTGTCACGCCTTCTTCTGACTGATTTTTATTATGTGTTTTTAGCCTCGATCCTGCTAGTCCTGGAATCAATATTACGGGATTAACCATTTGTCTTTTCCTTTCTTACCTGAATTTACACAGATTCAAACTTGAAAACTGATATGTTTCTTTTTGCTATTGGACAGGAATACTATTTGATATTTGATGTATAGGGCTTTGAATTTTGTTCTTGACCCACTATGCCGACTAACTAATATCATGTACGGTGGAAAACTTCTTATTAGAATTGACGCATAGATACAAAGACGCATAAATGCTCAGGTATTTTAATAACCAGTAATTACCGTACTTGATATGACAAGAGCCACATTAAACTTCACTATCTATTAGATAGCTATCAAGCTAACCAATTCCTATAAATTGGTCGTTAACTTGATAAAAGCATGCTTTTCTATAACTTGCAAGCAGATAAAAGACGAAAGAAGATTCCTAAAACTTTAAGAAACTAAATAACAGTAACTTTAGCAGTTAGCTATAAATTTTACTTTGAAACTACGTAATAATTCTTTTTTCATATTCCCAAGCTGCACAGCTGATTTTAGCCTGTAGACCATACCTAAAGGGCATAAATAGTGTCTAAAGTGATTACTATATATTGTTGCTTTTTTTGCTAGTCTATAAATTTAAGTATTTTTTTATACTAATTTTTTCGAGATATAAAAAAGTTCAGCAGACAGTTAAATAACTACATTAAGAGACAGTTAAGACAGTTAAGACAGTTAAGAGAATTAAAATAGTTAAAAAAATTAATAAAAGAAGAGATTAATTGTTTATTTTTTTACTTTCAACAGATAATATTTTATAAATCTTTAAAGCAGTAGTTTAAATAAAAATCCCTGCCACAGATAGTTGACAGGGATAGCAGTTTTTAGCTATGGCTTGTCTCTTAGCTAACAAAATCTTTGTGAGCAGCGACAAGCATTTGAGCCTGCCTTAAAACGTTTCCAAATAAATAAAAAGGAATCTGCCAAGCTGCAACGGTAACTTCTTTGACTATATCCTGTACGCTAATTGCGATTAATTCATGCTCTGGCGGCTCTCCCTCAACAGTACCAGACCAAGTAAAAGCTAATAAAAAATCATCGTCTCCAGGCAAGGATGCAATCAAACATTCTTCTGGTGTTGGTTCGCAAATAATTCCATAATCATTTGCAAGTTCTACTAACCTTTGAAATTTGTTTCCGTTTGTCATTTGTTCTTAGGATGTAATTGAATCTCAGTTTTAGAAGAAATCATATTTTTAACTCCAGAACTCAAGTGAGTTGCTACATAGCAGAAATTACGAATTATTAATTATTCGTTGAAACTTATGAGTTATTGGAGTTATATCTGGCTTAAGTCCAAAATCTTACCGCGATCGCTTGGTTCTATCAGCAACAATTGTTACTGTTTTAGAAAAAGCTAAACTACCTACTTTTTCGGTTTACCCTATTTACATACACCTCCATTTGTTACCATTTCAAGATTGATGCCTGAATCTCACCCAGCCTGACGCAGTGCATTGAGAATTGCGTCAGCTTTTGGAGGAACTGCTGTAAACCGAAGCAGAAAAAGATGCTCGTCAACATTAGACTGTTCGATCACCTTGGCATAGATATCTTCTTCTGTAGCCATTTCTGCTTCAATCAATAACTTGAGTTTGAGATTACTTAAGAGTTCTAAAGAATGTAGCGAAAGCAGCTGCGCTCCTTTTTCTGAGAGGCTAATCAATTCCCCCATAAATACTGTTCCTACTGCATGTTTCCCCTGCAAAATGGAGTATTCTACAGGCACTTTTTGAGTGAGAACGATCCTTTCTTCATCATATTTAGGCAAGAATAAATTATATTTACCGCCAATGCCACGAATTTCACAAATTGTCACAGGGTATTTTATTCCCTTTGGTTCTATTTGTAGTTGCCCAGCAATTTGAAGGTCAATATTGGCATCCTTACAGGTATTTTCGGAAATTAAAATTTGTCCTCCCACGGTATAAGACTCAATTCGAGCAGCCAAATTAACATGACTGCCAATGACTGTATATTGAGCGCGTTTTTGAGAACCAACATTCCCCGCCACAGCGTCGCCTGTATTAATTCCGATTCCCATTTCGAGGATTGGGAAATTCATTTGCTGATTTTGTTTGTTCACTTGCTCCATTGCCAATTGCATGGCAATAGCACAAGCGATTGCTCGTTCAGAATCATCTTTGCGACTAATTGGCGCACCAAAAATCACAAAAATACCATCACCCATAAACTCATTAATCGTGCCTTTATACTGGTTAATTACATCTGTCATTTTTCCTAAATAAAGATTCAAAATCTTTACTACTTCTTCCGGGGGCAATTGTTCGGAAATAGCCGAAAATCCTCTTAAATCAGACACGAGAACCGTAACTTTTCGGCGTTCTCCTCCTAGCTTTAACCCGGAAGGAGTTTCGAGGATATTGGCGACGATTTCATCAGTTAGATAGCGGCCGAGGGTTTTTCGCATCTCGGTAGCACTTTGAGCAATATACTGAGTAAGTGCGATCGCAGAACCGACAAAAGCCAGCATTGAAGGGATAACGGGAATCCACCAACCAGCTAAAAACGCCAAAAAGCTGCCACCAATTAAACCGCCACCTGCCAACAAAACACTAATAGCCATGAGGATTTTCTGGTTGCTACTGTGGCGTTGCAGCCAACACAAGCTAGCACCAATAATTGACCAAATCAAAATTGATAGCCATTCTAACGGCTCAGGTAAACACTTAATCGGTGGACGACCTTCCATTGCCGCACTTAAAATTTGACTAATCAAATTAGCATGAATTGTTACACCCGCCATTCGTTCCGGGTCAGTCAAGACATTACTGCTATAAGGCGTATAGAATAAATCTTTCAAACTCTCAGCGGTAGCACCAATTAATACCACCTTATCTCGCATTAAATCTCGTGGGATGCGGTTCTCTTGCACTTCGGTAAGAGAGACTTTAGTAAACTGCTGTATCCGTCCTCGGTAATTCAACAGCACTTGATAACTCCCCGCATCGGCTCGAACATAACCTCCATCATTAGCTTCAAAAATTGGGAAAACACCCCGATTTAACTGCAAGTAATTAGAGTTAGTTGCTGATGGCTTGGCAGTAATACCTTCAGGTTTTAAGTACAACAATGCCAGTTTTAAGCCAAAGCTTTCCAGAATCTCATCATTATTTAAATTTACGTACAATAATGCTCGCCGAATTTTGCCATCTCCATCTATGGGTAAATCATTCGACCCAATTTGATTAAGTTTCTTCAGTTCTGGAGATGAATCAACCGCCGAACTATCAATCGTATCAGAGACTTTTTGGACTCCAATCAAATTAGGAGTAGATTTGAAAACCTTAAGTAAATCTTGATAACCGGGATTGACGGGTAAATCACGATAAATATCTAAACCAATCGCTCTAGGTTTTTGCTGTTTGATTTTCTCTAACAAACTAGCAAGTTTTCCATCAGGCATAGGCCATTGTCCCTGCTTGCGGACATCTGCCTCATTAATCTCAACTATGACAATGCGGGTATCAGCCGGCTCTTGTGGACGGAGGAGAAAAAATTGATCTAGTGCTGCCAATTCCAACAATTGCAGTAATCCAGTCAAGCGTATTGCAATCACCAGAGCTGTAATATTGGGAACAGCAAGTAAAACACCCCGCCATTGCCAGATGTGCGGTTTCAGCTTTGCCCACATAATATTTAGTGCTGAGTGCTGAGTGCTGAGTGCTGAGTTAGGAGTTAGGAGTTAGGAGTTGGGAGTTGGGAGTTGGGAGTTGGGAGTTGGAAGTTGGGAGTTGGGAGTTTTCCCAATGTCCAATACCCTTTTTTAATTTTGTGGTTAATTCTTAGATGTGCAACAATCAATCAATGGTTCGGAAGCGATCGCATTCAAACCTACAGACTTGAAAAATTGTCTCCAATCCAGCCTTGCTTTGAAATTATTTGGCTCAGTCTGGCGTAGCTGCACCAAACTAGTCAGTGCTTCATGCCAAATCCCAGCTTCTGCATAGATAGTGGGCAACTTGTACAAATTTGCCTTTGCTAACGCTTGCGACAAGGTTGCTCCTGGCTGAGTGCGTTCCACCCAACCATCTACAGTTGGATTTCCACTAGAGTCTTGAGTATTACAAACAATTGTTAGATACCAGTGATAAGTTTTACCTACAGCAAGTGCAGGGGCATTGTCAGGAAGTTTAAAGCTAATAATTCCTGGTTTATTTGGAAGTGTAAAAGAGGTTTCATAAAATATATTCTGGTCTTCAGTCAAGAGCAAAAACTTGGCTGTTTTGAGTTGAGATGGAGGTATATACCAGAAAAATGTTGGATGTTGAGCAAATGTCAGCCCTAATTTATCTGGGGGTATTAAGGGAATTATCAGTTTTTTGCCTGTTAGGCAAGAGCTACCACGGGTAGAACCACCAGCACTTGCGGGAGGTTTTCCCCGCTGTGGTGGCTTAAATGTTTGACTAATTTGCCAAGTTTTATTGGCATGGTACGACTGAGCTTGTACCTGTGCTGTTAAACCAGAAAGTAAATACAAAGGTAAGGAAAAGGGTACAAAATATAGAGATGGTTTAATCCCTTTCATATTGATGATGCCTGAGTTCTAGATTAGTCAGGTGAATAAATCAAGTATTCCCAAAAGCAGAGTCAGATTTTTCACTCAACTACAGAACTATTTATTGGGCATTGGGGATAAGAGGCAGGGGGCGGAGGGGCGGAGGGGCAGAGGGGCAGAGGGGAAAAAAAACTTACTGCAACTTATCCTCGGTAACAGAGCGCAGCCTCTCGTAGAGAAGTGCTGCTCCCATGCTCCCATGCTCCCCTGCTCCCCTGCTCCTCTGCTCCCCCACTCCCTACTCAAATATATGGCGATACATCTTCACCGCATTTATCTGCTAAATAGGAGAGGGCACGAAAACGTAAGCCTACCAGTTGTTCATATAACGGGTTAATTTTACACATCGGTGGTATATGCACAATCTTGCGTCCAAATAGGGTGATATCCCGTTCAAAGGGACACTGAGCGGGAATCATTTTACACAAAAAGCGGGCTACTCTTGGGTCTTGGATATCTAGCCCATCGAGCCAGTCTTGCAGGGGGTGTAGGGCATTAATTTGACGCTTTGTTAGCCCAGGGCTGGCAATAGTGGGGGTAATTTGCTGTGGGTATTCCAGAGTTTGGCGAAGGGCTTCGAGTAACTCTTCTGGCTGTTCTAAGGCTTGGCAGAACTGTTGCAGAACCTCGTCTTCGCTGGGAGAATAAGTACCATCTGCGATCGCTACCATGATCGCTGTCCTTAAGAAATTTTCGGCGGCTGGCGTACCTTTACCCAATGCTGCGGCTAATTCCTCTGCGGTAATTACCTCTAGTGAATCGAATTTAATCTTAGGAGCTAATTCATTTTCGGTGATGCTGGCAATTAATTCCTGTTCTTGGTCATCAAAATTACCATCAGCCCAAGCAATAGTAAGCAGTCCACGCAACCAAGCGGCAATCTGTTCGCTGCTGTAGGGGGATTGAACGGTACTTGTCATAAACTCACGTCTCAAGCTTTCCTCAGTCACTACTACGCTACCCTACCCAGTAGACTTCTTGCATAAGTCGGGTAAAGGGTAAGGGTTAAAGGGAAAAGGGATAGAATTAACATTCCCCTTTAACCTTTCCCCCTTTCCCGACCTCTTGCAAAAGGCACTTTTGCAAGAGGTCTAGTGACTATGAAGATAGTAGAAGCAACACAGAAAAATAAATCAGAGAAGTTTTCAAATCGCAACAGTCGGTCTTAAGGTAAAATCCATTTGTACCGTTATTGAGAATTTTTCTACTTAAAGTGAATTCGATTGGAGTATCTCAAATATTTATAAGGTTCAAGACTGTAATTTGCGCTACAGAGTGATGGAGTTTTCTAAGTATGCGAACCTGCCAGCTAAATATCGCCGACGCTTTTCTCTAATGAATCGTTTACTGATGTTACTTGCTTCTCTATAGGATTGCGATCGCTTGGCATTAGTTAAATTAGGTTAACTCTAAAAAATTAAGGTATATATTAATGTTTTTCTTTGGCATTGAACATGAAGTCGCTTTCCTAAACAAAGAAGGAAAGTTTGCTGATTTTTCTCACACAAAATTTGCTGATTTCAATCAAATTATTGCAAGGCTACCTACATACCCCAGTGACTATCCTCAACTCCGCGTCGGCGATGCGGGTATTAAGATGAAGAGATGGTACATTGAGGGATTTGAAAGATTTGCAGATTCTGATGAAGTGATAGATTGTCATGTTAAAGGTATTGAAATTAGAACAACTATCCATTCTAATATTCAAGGTGCTATTACTGAATTATCAGAAAGTTTTGACTTGCTACGTAAGGTTGCCGCTGACTTTGGTTTATCACCAGTTTTAGTTAGTTTCAATCCTTACAATCCAGCTTTTGAGCCTCAACCCCCATTAAACAACTATGAAATCAAACAATTAGAAGCTTATCCTGACGAACAAACTGCTAATATTCACATGGTATCTTATGGGCCAGATTTAAATATTTCAGTGGCAAATTTGTCAACTGAAGATGTGATTGATATTGGCAGAAAGTTAACTTATTACAGTCCCTATATAGTTCCTTTTAGTTATAGCTCTCCCTTTTATAATGGAGGTTTATGGGATGGACTATCGGTACGAACATTTATCAGAACTGGAAAAAGACCAGCTACTCTGGTTTTTGTTCAAAAAGAAGAACAACTGATTAATAGCATACCTGCCTTAACAAAAATCGCCCGCATTCCGGCGGAAGTGGGACGCATCGAATTTAAGGCTTGTGATAGCTGTGATGATTTTTTAATCTATGCAGCTTTGCTGATATTATTGAAAGGTTTGGTATTAGATAAAACCTTGCCAGGTAGAGCAACTGTACCCGATGCAGCCTTACACCAACTTTCCGCAAAAGAAGCATTTGACAACGAAGATATTTTTGAGAATGCCACAAAAGTCTTGCAAGCAGCCGAAGTTGCTTTGGGAGACGATCCAGATGTTCATTATTTGACACCATTAAAAGGGCTACTGGCGAAGCGAAAAACAAGATCCCATGAATTAATAAAAATGTTCCATCGGGTAAGTTCAATAGAAGAGGTAATAAGGCAGACTTATCAAGTTTAAAGAAAAGATTTATTTTTCTCCTTTTATGAAAGGAGATTAAGGAGAATCTTTATATAAATTGATACTTTACAAATTGACTCTCAAGTGCATAATCATTAAAATTCTTGGAATTGGATAAAGTCAAGCTAACCGAACATAAATAGTAGAGCCATTACTCTGCCAAAACTAGATTAAGTCGATATACCTAGAGGATGATTTTATTGCAACTAAAGATGCAGTAAACTTCATTCTAGAGATTGATGCAGACGTTAGCTTTTTCAAAGTAAAAGTGTAAACAGGGAACCTGAAACGAAGAATTTCAATTATGAAATCTAATGATTTTGTGAAATCTAATGATTTTGCTAAAGAATTAAGGTGGTATTTGCTTATTATCCCTTACTAATCCGATGCAGAAAGACAAAAGAAATTTCTTCGTCAGGTTCGTTTTTCAAGAACTTCTAAATTGAAGCGGAGCTTGCCAGTTTTATTATTGCTTAAAATTGTTAAGTAAAGGTATATGCTTCGCTCTTTCAGTGTAAAGTTCTGCGTTGTTAAAGCTGTTATCGAGGATTTCAAATGAAGACAATTGCTTCTGTTTTATCTACTTTCCGTCCAGTACGTTTTCTAGTAGTGGCTTTTACTTGCGCCATAGTATTATTCTCTAATGCTTTTCCTGCTTTTGCAATTGATAGTTACCAAAGTAACCCCACCGAAGGTACTACACAACTGCTTGACATTCAGCGCAAAACTGACGAAGCTGCTAAAGAACCACCACAAGGATTGAAACAGGTTCAAAAAGAGTCTAATAAAGGACTCAATGAGGTTCAAGGAGCAGCTGATATTGACAAGCAAAAGCGTCCTGAAAATTCTCAGGGTGCAAAATCTGTAGAAGAAAAAGCAAATAATTTGTTAGACAAAATTACAGGTAAGTAACAGAGTTAATACCTTAGTAATTTTTCATTAATAATGGGTGATTGCGTAAAAGCAATCACCCATTATTATTTATTATAGTAATATAGGACTCCTATTTAATTTTTGAACAAGACTCAGTACGGATCTATACCTTCATTTCCTGTTCCCTATTCCCTATTCCCTATTCCCTGTTCCCTGCCCACGCAAGTAAATTCAGGAATCAAATCGGATTCCTATATCTCTATTTTTTTTAGCTGATAAAAAGCAAGGATATATAGCTAATTGATATTGATAAATTATCTATCGACCGAATAGTACTACCTATTAAGGCATAGGTATAACTATGTAATGTAAGAACTAATCTAAACTCATAATGTTTCCTTTGGTTGATGTGGATGATGTGGAAAATTTGGCAAATTAATAAATAAGTTTGCTTAGGGATGGAAAATAATGCGTGCGATAAACATTGGTTTGACCGAAGAACAGCGTCAAGGTGTAATTAATCTGTTGAATCAAGATTTGGCAGATGCCTATTTACTGTTGGTGAAAACCAAAAAGTACCACTGGGATGTCGTTGGCCCTCAGTTCCGCTCTTTGCACCAGCTTTGGGAAGAACACTATCAAAAGCTGACTCTAAATATTGATGCTTTGGCAGAGCGGGTTCGTGCTTTGGGTGGTTATCCAGTTGGCTCATTGGAGGGATTTCTCAAAATTGCTACCCTCAAGGAACACGCTGGTAATGTTCCCACTGCAACAGGAATGGTAGCTAATTTAGTGGACGATCACGAGCAGGTTATTCGTAATTTGAGAGACCATGTGGATCAGTCTGGTGAAAAGTTCCACGATCAGGGAACTGCTGACTTTTTAACTGGACTACTCGAACAGCATGAAGAGATAGCTTGGATGCTCCGTTCATTTATTGAAGGCGAGGCAATAGACGCAGATGGTAGAAAGCCAGCAGCAGGGGCTAAGACTCCCGTAGGTGTATAGCTACATCTGAGTTAAGGATGGCTGCATCTGACATCAGTTGAGGGAGGATTAATTCTTCCCTCAATTGATGTGAAAGAATTAATCTGCCTGCATCTACCTCTTCACGATGCCGATTTTGGAATTGAAAATTGGTTCGTGCGACAACACAACTTGACGCTAGTTGTCTCGAGTTGAGAGACGCATCCATACGACTAGTTCCTTTATGTCGGGGAATCCATCCACTGTATGGTTCCCCGTTATGAGTGCAGTCAATCTAAAATCCAAAATTGATTGGTCATCTTTATTGCAAAAACAACATAATACAGGGAGTTTTTAAGTGCCAGAAGTATATAAAGCAGAACGTACCATTTCTGCTGTATTCAAAGAGCAGAAGCAAATTGATGATGTAATTCGACGTTTATTAGACAGGGGTGTGCCTAGAGATCATATTTCGGTCATGGGCAGAAACTTCCAGTCGGAAACGAGAATCGCTGGCTTCATTAGTAAGAAAGATGTGATTCTCGGAGGCTTGAGAACAGGAGCAGTTTTTGGTTCCTTGTTTGGTTCCTTTCTCAGCTTACTTACGGGTGTAGGCGTACTGTTTATTCCCTTTGTTGGGCCAATTGTGGCAGCAGGGCCTATTGGTGCAGTGCTATTGGGGGCTGCTAGTGGAGCGATCGCAGGTAGTGCAGGTGCCGGTCTAGTATCGGTTCTGACTACTTTGGGAATGCCAGAAGATAAAGCGGCTATCTACCAAACTCGCTTACAAGCTGGCGAATTTTTCGTCATGGCAGAAGTTCCGAGCGATCGCACTGGCGAATTTCAATTGCTGCTCGAAAGTGCTGGTGGCGAAGAAATTAACACGATTGAGAAAACTCTGGCTCGTTCTTGTTCTGGACAGTGCAACAGTCCAGCAGACTTGTCGCCTGAAGTTCGCGCTCATCTTTCTGATGAAGCCCAGAGTACATTTATTGAGCGCTATAATGCTGTACTCAATGAAAGAAGTGACGAGTTCACAGCCGAACAAGCTGCTTGGGAGACTATTCACCAGCAATATGATGAAGATGAAAATGGTGTCTGGTCTAAAGCTAAGGTTAAAGCGTGAAGAAGGGAGGAGGCAGAAGTCGAAACACTACTTCTGCCTATCCTGTTAAACTACTGTGCAAGACTAGATATCAGGAATTTATAACAAATAAATTATCCAATATTGTGGGGTGGGCTTTATGGCTTACCCCACAAAAAGTAAGTATATTGGCAATAATATTGGAATATTTGTAGATATTTATACGTATTATGGCAAGCGATCGCACTTAGATATAAATTACCTACTTTGGGACTAGTTCGCATAACTTTGGGTACATTACCGCAAATGCGCTGATACTTAAATTTCCCCTCTTCATAAATTCCGCAAAAACACCGTTACGCTATTTCTGCTTGTGATCAAAACTTAGAGCATCCAGTTTATGAGGGCGGATTTATGACCAACCCTGTAAAGACGGTTATCCAAGTCAATCTGGAGATGGCTCTAGAAGTAGCTCAAGAATTGGAGCAAGCTCCATACACTCAACTCGGTGCTTATTGTTTGGAAATTTTACGGGAAATCGGATGTGCTGGTACTGAACTCCCTGTTAACTTACAAACTCGCGATCAGCAGCTAAACTTCATTACAGGCTTTGCATCTTATGCTTTTGGGGAGGTACAAAGTGTATAAAGCATTAATCGATGATATATTTTCTGATTCCGAAGATACAGAAGAAATTACTTTTCCTGCTACAGATGAAGATTTATTAATCTTAACAGAAAAGTTTTTAGGGTTTGAAATCCCCTCAAAGGTTTTCTTACAAGCTATAGCCATTGCTGATTACGACGGTGCAGCTGCTTTTCGCTACGTTGATAATTATTTGATTACTCTCAAGAATAAAAATAAGCGTAAGCAGAAGAAATTACTTGTGTTAGGTTGTTCGACTAGATTTGAAAATAATTGACGTGCTTATTTCCCAGCTAACTAAAAACCAATACGATTTAGATAAGATAATTTGCACAACCGATATAGAGACGTTGTATTGCAACGTCTCTACACATATTTGTCCCCCAGAGACAAGAAAGAAGAATTAGAAATTATCTAGAGTTAGTGGTGAGAGATTTTTGAAGACAAGCATTTTTAATGTGTGCTAATTACGAATTACGAATTACGAATTACGAATTACAAATTAGTATTACTCTCTCCCAAGACAAACTTGTTCATAGCTTTTACCAGCAATATCCCAAGTGAATTCTGTTTCTACCAGTTCTCTGCCATTGTGAGACAATTCTGAACGCAGATGTGGACGATCGAATAGTTGACTAATAGCGGTGACGTACTCTGCTGGTTTATTGGCTCGTAATGCCCGTAATGGATGACTAGCAACATCTACAGCTAATCCCTCTAAGCCGCGATCGCTGGCTACTACAGGTATACCAGCTGCCATTGCCTCTAAAGTTTTATTTTTAATACCAAACCCAGTCCGCATCGGTACAACGCAGATGGTGGCTTGATGTAAATATTCTGCCATCGAAGGTACACGTCCCAGCACATTAATTCCTGGTTTTTTATCAAGTGCTAAAACTTCTGCCACTGGGTGAGAACCGACAATATCGAAAGTTGTATCGGGATAGAATTTTTGGATTTCTGGCAAGACTTCGTTGCTGAAAAAGCAGACAGCATCAATATTTGCTAAATTATCCATTGCACCAATAAAAATTAGGCGATGTCCTCCGGGATCGGTGGTACGCCTAGGAAAAGAAACTAAATCTACGCCATTGGGAATAACTGTAATTTCACTATTGGGGTTAAATTCTTGTAGTTGAATTTTATCTTCTTGTGTTGTCGCCACAATTGCCGAAAATTTAGCGCAGTAGGTCTGCTCATAACGCCATAAAAGTGGCAGATTGATTTTGTCTCGTAGTGAATTTTCGGAAATGCCTGTTGCTAATTGGTTCTGACAGGTAGCGTAAACAGAACTATGAACATTAACTATAGTTTTTAGCTGTTTCTGAAAATGTGGCTGCACATAAATCTCATTGACGCTATGTTCGCAGGTAATGACATCACATTTTCCCGCTTCCACCCAGTTATTAACCCATGTTTGCATCTCAACTGAGTAGCGGTCAAGTACGCTTGGCGGTGTTCCCTGCTGCAAAAATCTCCCAAATCGCTGTATTTTCTTGAATATTCCGGTGTTTCTAGAATCTGGCCGACGTTCAAAAATAACTAGACGATCTACACAATCGCGTAATCCTGCTACTTCTGCGTCTGTAACATCGCTCTCGCGTTGAGTCGCGAGGGTGACAGCATGGCGTTGACTCAAGTACTTGAGTAAATTAAACGTCCTAACTTGGGTTCCTCCGCGCGTTGGTGGGTAGGGAAAGGTGGAAGATAGCATTAAAATGTTCATACAAGCGATCGCTTTGTAACTAAAGTGTTTTTACGTTCGTTTTCAAAAGTTTTTGGTTTATGCAAAATATGACGGTGCAGCCACAGTCAATTCTAAAGGGTGCGATCGCATCGGAATTTTAATCATAAACTCTGTTCCCTGACCGGGTGCTGAAATGCACGTTATTTGACCACCATGTTTAGAAACAATAATTTCCTGGCTAATCGACAAGCCTAAACCCGTGCCTCTACCTACGGGTTTTGTCGTAAAGAAGGGGTCGAATAGGCGATCGCGTACTTCCTCTGTTATACCGGGGCCAGTATCGCCAATCCAAATAGTCACAAACTCATTGTCAGTTACTTCGGTGCGAATCCGAATCGTACTGCGGCAAAAGTAAATTTCCTGGGGCGATCGCTCTTTATCGTACTCCTCTAAAGCATCAATTGCATTCGCCAGTAGATTCATAAACACTTGGTTGAGTTGTCCTGCATAACACTCCACAAGCGGTAGGTCGCCATACTCTTTTACAAGTTGAATACCTAGTTGGTTAGAACTGGCTTTAAACCGATTGTGCAAAATCAGCAGCGTGCTATCTAGCCCAGCATGAATATCCATCGGCTTCATTTGGGCTTCATCCACGCGGGAAAAAATCCGTAACGACTGAATGATTTCGCGGATGCGGTCAGCCCCAACCTTCATCGAACTCAGCAATTTGGGTAGGTCGTCACTCAGAAATTCTAAATCTATCGCCTCAGCCAGTTGTTGAATTTCAGGTAGCGGTGAGGGAGTGTACTTGGCATAGAGGTTTAAGAGATCGAGTAAGCCTTGGGTATATTCATAGGCATGAGTCAGATTCCCATAGATGAAGTTGACGGGATTGTTAATTTCATGGGCGACACCCGCCACCAATTGTCCCAAACTGGACATTTTCTCACTATGAACCAGTTGGCTTTGAGTTTCTTGAAGTTGGCGAAAGGCAAGTTCTAGCTGATTAGCTTGTTCTCGATAGCGTGCTTCTGATTTCTGCAATGCTTGCTCTGTACAAATGCGCTCTTGGATTTCTTGTTGCAACAGCTGATTGGATTGTCCAAGTGCAGCCGTTCTTTCTTCCACCCGTTCTTCTAACTCAGACGTGAGTTTTAAAAGGGCGTTCTCTGCCTTAGCCCGCTCTTGAATCTCCTGCTCTAGATGCACATTTTGCTCTTGCAGTCTTTTGGTCAGATTTCGGATGCTTAAATGGATTTTGACACGGGCTAAAACTTCTTCATGCTGAAGCGGCTTAGTGATGTAATCCACCGCCCCAAGATTCAACCCTCTAACTTTATCCACCGTCTCAGAAAGCGCCGTCATAAAAATTACGGGGATGTCTTTAGTTGATTCTTGAGCTTTCAAGTGCTGGCAAGTTTCAAACCCATCCATTCCGGGCATGAGTACATCTAACAAAATTAGATCGGGGAGAGCATATTTGACCTGTTCAATTGCATCCTCACCATCCTGCGCTACTAAAACCTGGAAGCCAGAATCAGCCAAGAAATCGAATAACACCCCTAAGTTTGTCGGGTTGTCATCAACGATTAAGATAATGCCATTTTCGATATTGGAAATACTCATTAATTTACTCCTACATTTTTTAGAATTTCACGAATTTTTTTAACTTGAAAACCTTTAGCTAATTGACGTAACTCTAGAGAAAAAGATGCATATTTAACATCCAATTTTTCCAATTGATTAACTCGTTCTACAATACCTTTGAGATCGCCTTTCATTGCTAAATTCAATAGAATCGCAATTTCGTCTGCCGAGGGAGCTACCAATGATTGCTCAGAATTTTCTGCTTGATTACCTTTAGATACTTGAGTTTCCCCATCTTCATAAATCCATTCCAGGTCTAAGTGATACCGTAACTTTTCTAAAAGTTCTGTTATGCGGATGGGCTTAGGTAGAAAATCATTGCAACCCGCCTCTCTACTTTTGTTGAGATCGAAATCAAAAACGCTGGCAGAAGTGCCAATTATTATTACATTCTTTAGTTCAGGCGATCGCCTAATGCGACGTGTAGTTTCAAAGCCATTCATTTGAGGCATCATCAAGTCCATTAAGATACAATCTGGATTTAATTCAAATGCCTTATTGAGACAATCTTGACCATCTACTGCTTCTATCATTTCAAACCCTAAAGGCAATAGCATCTTGACCAAAATTGCCCGATTTTCTGGTCTGTCATCTGCCACGATAACTTTCCGCATCTCGCCTTTAAAACTTTGGATATTTCGTTGCTCTTTTTTGATCGCATCAGCGTATTTAGAAACTTCGGGCAAATCTAAATCAAAGAAGAAAACGCTCCCTTTTCCTAAGTTACTCTTTACCTGGATTTCGCCACCCATCATCTGAACTAATTGGCGGGTAATTGCCAGTCCCAATCCTGTTCCTTCTGCTTTGCGATTGTGATCTCCTACCTGCTGGAACGGCAAAAATATCTCTTCTAATTGTTCTGGTGCCATACCAATTCCTGTATCTTCCACCTGAAACCGAATTTTACCTTCTTGATAGCCGACTTTGAAAGCCACGCCTCCAGTTTCAGTAAACTTAACGGCATTACCTAGTAAGTTAATCAAAGCTTGCCGCAACCGTTTTTCATCAGCCTTGACACCTATAGGAAGTTGAGTAATCTGTTCAAAAATTAAGCAAATACCTTTTTGTTCGGCGCGGATACGGCAGATTTCGGCAATGCCTTCGAGAAATTCTGGAAAATGAAAATCCGTTAGGTGGAGTTCCATTTTTCTCGCTTCAATTTTAGAAAGGTCTAAAATATCATTGATCAAGTTTAAGAGATGGTCGCCACACTGATGAATAGTGCCTATACTATCTTTTTGTGAGTTAGTTAAACTTTTGTCTCGTTTGAGGATTTGGGCGTAACCCAAAATGCCATTAAGTGGTGTTCTCAGTTCATGGCTCATGTTGGCGAGGAAATCGCTTTTAGCACGGTTGGCTGATTGTGCAGTTTCTTCTGCTTTTTGCAGATGCACATTTTTTTCCTGTAATTCTAAAGTTCGCTCTTGTACTTTGGCTTCTAAACTGGTGTTGGCTAATTTCAAGTCTTTATAAAGACGAGCATTTTCAATGGAAATTGCCGCTTGAGAGGATAACAGTTGTAATACTTCTAAGCGGTCTGATGTGAATGCACCAATAGTGAGATTATTTTCTAAATAAAGGATGCCACTAAGTTTTCCTTGATGGATAAGCGGTGTACATAAAACCGATTTGGGTTGATGGGTGGCGATATATATATCTGTTGTAAATGTTCCTTCATGAGTTGCATTACTGAGGACAACATTTTCTTTAGTTCGGGCTACATAGTTAATCAGTGAAATTGGTAGCTGCTGACTGGTTGATACTGAAATTCCTTGTAGCACAGTTACATCGTTTTTGTCTACTGCTCCTGATGCTTCTATTAGCAGTTCTCCTGATTTTTCTAAAATTAAGTAGCCTGTTTGAGCGCCAGCATTCTCTAGTACAATTGTCATTAATTTAGCGAGCAACTTGCCCAAAACTATTTCACCAGAAAGGGCTTGAGATGCTTTCATAACTGTGGCTAAATCCAGCGAGTCTGAAGCATTTTCACTCGTAGAGCTAATTATCCGAGTCACGTTCGTACTGACGGTTTCTCGTTTTGATATCCGAAATAGTTGGGGATATCTTTTTTCCAAGTCTTTGACTTTTGCCTTCGCTCCCCAGCAACCATATCCATAGTAGGCATCGTTGAGATAGGTATTAGCAACTTTCTCTCTGCCACAAGCGAAATAGAACTCTGCTGCTAGTTCCGAGGCTAGGGCTTCTTCTTGAATATATCCATGTTCTCTGGCTCCAGTTATAGCTCGGTCATAAAACGCGATCGCTTTGGCATCTTGTTGCAATACTCGTGCCTTTTCTGCTTCCACTAGATCGTACTTATGCTGATAGTTGGCAGGAGAATGCAACGCCCATTGCTTCATTTTTTTCTGCTGCGCTATCACTTGACTGAAATATTGTTGGCGACCACTTTTTGATGCACTGGGATACAAAGCTAGGAGAGTCAGAGAGGAGTAAAACTTGTGTTCGGCTTTATACATCAACCCTCGTCCACCTTGTTCGTATTTTTCTGCTAGCAAGGCATCCTCAGCAGCGCGATCGTAATTTTTAAATAAATAACCTAGAATCAGTTTAGAAACATAGATAGGATAAATAGCCATGAAATTATTGCTATTTATCAGAATTGGCAACATTTTATTTTCATCAAAACTTTCGCCAATTAATCGATATGGCTCCGCCGTTTTTTTAATTAAATTTAAACCTGTTTGTCGGACTATCTGAGCATAGAGAATTTGAAATTCTTGTTTGGTTCTTTGCATTAAAGCAATATAACGCGCCTGTTTCTGGAGAGCTATTTCTAGATTTTCACCGATAAAAAACAAATGCGTACAATAAAAACAAGCCGAATAAGAAGCATATTCTAAATCTCCTGTTTCTAGCCCTCTTTGGACACCCTCAATTAACGGTTCTATAGTATTAATAGCTGGCTCTTTCCAATGCCTGATAAAATAATTAAATGTTTCATAGATTTTCGCCGTCATCTCCTTAGCATTAAATTGATTTAACAGCTTTAAGCCTAGCTGACCGAATTGATAACCAGAATCCATGTCTTCAAAAGCGCCACATAGGAACATTCCATAAAGTACATACGTATAAGCTGACAGAGGAGAGTTCCCATATTTGAGACAGAGATTGGTCATTTTAAAAACGACCTGGGGATAAAGTTCGGGAGCTGCAATATAAACCGGAGGAATCAGATTGATCAAGACTCGCAGTGCAGCTAATTTATAAACATCAGTCATTTCTGGCAATTCTGTTAAATCCTCAATTCGTTTCCCTCCTAAATTCAATCTAGTCAGTCTCGTTGGGGGGTTTTCTGATAAAGGCAACCCTAGCATTTTTAGCACTTGCATTCCGGTATTTAACGCAGCTTGCATTTGGTTTTTAGCAATATAAAACTGCATTTTTGTCTCGTACACCTGGACTCGATCGAGTAGGTTTTTTGCCCGTGCTAAAACTACATCAGAAAGTATTTCTGCTCGCTCGAAATTAGTGTTGAGGAATTCTACTGCTGCTGTTTCTACATAGAGATTGAGTGTCATGTCATACTGACACTGCCAACTATCTGCTGCAAGTAGTTCCAAACCTACATTCAAATATTTAACAGATGATTCATACGCTGTTGCTGCTTTTGCTTTCTGTCCAGCTATAAGATTGAGTTGAGCTAGCCTATCTTTTTGAGGCTGTTGGGTGATGAATTCAGCACCAACATTAAGTTGGTTGACAATTTCAAAAATGTTTTCTTCAATATCTTTTTCTGAGGTATGTATTAGTAGCAATTCACCAATTTTTAGGTGAGTCTGTTTTTTCTGGTCATCTGGAATGAGAGAATAAGACGCTTGCTGTACCCGGTCGTGTAAGAACTTATAGGTAATGGGTGATGGGGGCTGGTTAATGTGCGATCGCTTGTTCTCAGTCTCCATTTGTTCTGAGTCGAAAACGAGCGGTGTTTTGTAGGAATTGTTGAGGGGTAAAACCAAACCTGATTGCAGAGCTTCCCACAAATCGGCTGCTGTTTCTGACTGAGATGTTTTATTAATAATCGCCAACATATCTAAAGTAAATTTGTCTCCAATACAGGCGGCAAACTTTAACACGTTCTGTGTTTTCTCAGATAGTTTTTGAATTTGGCTGACCATTAATTCAACGACATTATCAGTGATATTAACTCCCTGAATAAACTCAATATTCCATTGCCAAAAACCGCCTTCAAAGTCAAAATATAATAAATTATCCTGATAAAGAGATTTGAGTAACTGAGTTAAGAAAAAGGGGTTGCCTTGGGTTTTTGTAAAAACTAACTCAGCTAGCGGCTTTACCTTTAAAATCTCACTACGAAGAGTATCGGCTACTAACTGATTGACGTGAGCGATATCCAAAAGCTGGAGGATAATGTTATTGACGATCGCACCAGTCTGTTGAATCTCCTCCAAGGTCTGAATCAAAGGATGAGTGGCATTTACTTCGTTATCTCGATATGCACCAATTAGCAATAGATATTGGCTATCTGGGTCGGTCATAATTAACTGGATAAGCTTGAGGGAAGCTGAATCTGCCCACTGCAAGTCATCCAGAAACAAAACTAGCGGATGTTCGGGTTGACTAAATACATGAATGAATTGTTGAAATACCCGATTAAATCGATTTTGTGATTCTGACGCTCCTAATTGAGGAACTGCTAGCTGCGGGCCAATAATCCCTTCTAATTCGGGAATAACGTCTATAATCACTTGAGCATTCGAGCCAAGGGCATCTATTAGTTTTGATTTCCAAACGGCTATTTGCTCATCGGTTTCTGTTAGCAATTGCCGCATCAAATCTTGAAATGCTTGAATTAGGGAAGCAAAAGGAATATTCCGCTTAAACTGGTCAAATTTACCGGAGATAAAATAACCGCGCTGGCGGACAATCGGTTTGTGAACTTCGGAAACTAGGCACGATTTCCCGATGCCTGAGTAACCAGAAACTAGCATCATTTCCGTAGTACCAGAACTGACGCGATCGAATGCTTCTAACAAAGTAGCAACTTCTATTTCCCGTCCGTAGAGTTTTTGTGGGATGGAAAATTGGCTGTATGAATCTAGTTGACCGACAATAAAGTGGGAAATCTCGCCATCTCTCTGCAACTGAGTTAGACAGGTTTCTAAATCGGCTTTTAGTCCGAGAGAGCTTTGATATCTATCTTCAGCAGTTTTAGCTAACAATTTCATGACAATATCAGAAACCGCTGAAGGAATTTTGGGATTGAACTCTTGAGGCGTTATTGGTGTTTTGGCAATATGGCAATGAACAAATTCCAGAGGGTCGGCTGCATTAAAGGGCAGCGAACCTGTCAGCATTTCATAAAAAGTAACGCCTAAAGAATAGAAGTCGGTACGGTAATCAATTGACCGATTCATTCGTCCGGTTTGCTCCGGTGACATATAGGCGAGAGTGCCTTCTAATAAATTGGGATTGCTGATGCTTTGATTTTCTTTTTCTAACCGCGATGCAATACTGAAGTCGATAATTTTAACTTGCCCGGTTTTTGGGTTAATAACGATATTGTCAGGTTTAATATCTTTATGAATAATTTTGGCTTGATGCAGTTGAGTGAGAGTGGATGCTAGCTGAATCGCTATTGTGAGAAATTCGGTTAATGATAATTGGCGATCGCTAATATACTTTTTCAGAGATTCTGCACCAAAGTCTGCCAAAATTAGGGCTAGACCGTTATGATGATTTTCTAAAGCTAAAGACTTAACAATTCCTTCTATATCTACTAATGTCTGTGAGATTTTATATTCATGTCTGAGTCGGGTTAGTTCTTCGAGGCTGGGATACTCGGCTTTCAGGGCTTTAACGATCGCAAGGCTTTTGTCTAAATCCTTGGAAGCGCGATAAATAACGCTATTCACACCTTCATGCAGAGCTTCAATAAAGTTGTAACCGGGAAGGACAGGTATCATTTTTCTAAGCTTGAGTAGTGCTTTATTTAGGATTCCCAGCCAACCCAAAATTTCTCTAAGGCTAAATAAAGCTCAACATTTGGAAATATACTCTGAATTCTGTATTAGACCTCTTGCACAAATGCAAAATTCGCCCTCATCCCCCAACCCCTTCTCCCAATTTTGGGAGAAGGGGAGCCAATTTCAAAGTCCCTCTCCCAAGCTTGGGAGAGGGATTTAGGGTGAGGGCTTTTGATTCTTACAAGAAAGAAGTCTAAAGATTAAAGCATAATCAAACCCAGTCGCACACCCATAGCAACAGCCTCAGTGCGGCTAGAGACACTGAGCTTCTGAAAAATGGATGAGAGATGAAATTTGACGGTATGCTCAGAAATATGCAGGTGTTTCGCGATCGCTTTATTTCCCAACCCCGATCCAAGCATTCCTAAAACCTCTATCTCCCGTGGTGTCAAGCTTTGTACGGGATTCGTTACCACTTTTTCGCGGATAGACAGTAATTCTACAGCATCGGGGTGCAGCACCAGTAAACCAAAAGCGATCGCTTCCACAGCCGCGACAATTTCTGACTCTGTACTAGTACTGGGCAATATCCCGCGAATACCAGAACGTAACGCCGTCTCTAAGTCGATGCTGTCGAGTTCTTCAACAATGACGATCGTTGCAAATGGATATTGCTGTTCTTGAATAACCAGCAATTTTTCCCACACCGCTTGTTGAAAATTCCCGCTCAAATCTACCAGCACCACATCTGGCTGTAATTGCCCAACTTCAATCGCCAAGACATCCAAATCGGATGCACTCCCCACAACCGTCAGCCGAGGATTGGTTGTCACCACAGTTGATAACCCTGCTCGCACCACAGGGGAAGTAGCAACCACCATCACTCGGATCATGTCGCCTCCACAGCAGTTTTATCGGACTGCACGGCAACATAAATCACGAATTGCTGTCTACCGCGTAAGAGTTGTAGCGGCACAGATCCTTTACTTTCATGGAGATATTTGGTTAAGTCATTCATGCTAGTGAATAATCGCCCCGAAACTCCAATTAAAACATCGCCGATTTGTACACCAGCATTTTCTGCCGCACTGTTAGGTAAAATTGACAGCACCAATAAACCCAAGCTACGCCTATTTAAAAGCACAGGTTGCAGTGTAACTCCCAACTGCGGACGACTATTTCCCTGTAAAAAATGCTCAACGGTGTTGCTGGGAACTGCCACAGCCAAACCATTAACAATCATCGTATTAATTCCCACAACTCGACCGAGACAATCGGCAAGTGGCCCCCCAGAATTACCAGGATACAGCCGCAAATCGGCCATAACTGCTCGTGGATTATTTGCATGGATAATTCCAGTTGTCACAGCGCCACTGTCAGCAAAGGGATTACCCACCGCCAAGACTAATTCACCCACTCGTAGCGCTTCAGAATTACCAATAGTTGCAGCAGTTAAATCAGTGGCGACAATTTTCAGGGCTGCTAAATCTTGCTGCGGATCGAATTGTGTGCGCACCGCATCAAATACCCTTCCATCTGCCAATTCCACAGTTGCGCGATTGCTGGTTGCCACATGGGCATTAGTGATAATTAGTCCGTCAGGTTGCCAAATTACACCAGAACCGACTCCCAGAGAGCCGCTTTTTACTTTGACAGTGCGATCGCGCAATTTAGTAGCTACCTCTGTCAATTCAGCAGCGATGTTAGTTAATGTTGTGTTTGCCATGTTATACAGTTTTTGAGCGTGTCAAAGTAAAATCAGTAAAACGTTCCAGCAAAAAGGTGCAAGTTCCGAGTTCAGAAGCTCAACGTTCCAGTAAAAAGGTGCAAGTTCCGAGTTCAGAAGCTCAACGTTCGAGCAAAAAAGTGGAAGTTTCGAGTTCAGAGGCTCAACGTCCGAGTAAAAAGGTGGAAGTTCCGAGTTCAAAGGCTCAACGTTCGAGTAAAAAGGTGGAAGTTCCGAGTTCAAAGGCTCAACGTTCGAGTTCCAAATTACGAATTACGAATTACGAATTACGAATTACACAGGCCGTTCGCCAACTGCGATCGCTAACTCAATTAACACTCCACCCCGGACAACTTGGACGTTGACAGCTTTACCAATGCGATCGCTACTATTGAGCAGCGCCAACACATCACCTGTATCGCCCACAGTTACGCCATCGAATGTTACCAAAACATCGCCAAGCAATACACCTGCATTGTCAGCAGGCCCCGCAGCCTCAACATTGACAACAATTACCCCAGTTGCCGAACTTAAATTGAGAGCAGTTTTTAAATTCTTTGGTAAACGTACAGGTTGCATTCCCACACCCAAGTACCCTTTAGAAATGCGTCCTTTTGCTACTAATTGCTCAACCACGCGATCGACTGTAGCAGTGGGAATTGTCAGAGCAGTACCACGCCGCCCCGATGTATTCATCCCTACCACAAAACCCGCCGCATCTACGAGCGGCCCACCCGCAAACCCAGAGTAAAGGGTGATGTCTGGGCGGATAAATTGGTCAATATTCCCGCCATTCATACTCCGCCAAGCACCGCTAATCACACTCACTGCACCCATCGCCGCCCTTAAGTCACCTTCGCCACCTCTTGCCAGTCCCAGTACCAGATGACCAACTTTCAGCGTTTTAGCATCGCCAACTTTGGCCACAGGTATTTCTGCATTTTCTAATTTAAAAACAGCTATATCGGTGCTAGAGTCATGACCAACGAGTGTTACTGGTGCAGTACTACCATTTGATAAGGTAATGGTGATATCGTCATAGCGCTGGAGACACTCATCAGAGGTAACAATAATGCCATTACGCCAGTGAATGCCACTTGGGGAAACACGTGTACCGCCATTTACCGCAACCACAGCACTTCCAGCTTGTTCTACGGTGTCAGCTAAACTGTTGGACAAAGCCAGTAATGAAGACATAAGATTTTTGTGCAAACGTTTTTAGATATTCAGATCGTGCCGTTTGATCGACACAGATGACATCGGAAAAATGGGGAGAATTCACCCTAGAAAAATGGCTAGGATTTACATCAGCTTTTTGGTGTTGCTGAATAGACATAGGAGTGAAATTAAATATGCGTTATCCAGAACCCTTGTAGAGACGTAGTAATGCTACGTCTCTAGATTCTTTTTCTGATTTGAAGCGATGTACATATTCGGTGAAAGGGAAAATTTCAAGCGTATTGCGTTCTAAGGTGGAATAGCAATGAAATGGGAGATGAAACAATGCACACCGAATCAAGAGAAATCAACCTGTTGACTCCATCTAGAAACTTACCTCTCTATGGCAAGAGAATTTTAGTAACAGCACCGAGAAATTATGCTTATAGGTTATCCGAACAAATCATCAAAAAAGGTGGTTTACCTGTTTTCATGCCTACTATCGAAACCTGCTATTTATCAAACTACACTCAGTTAGATGCCGCTTTAGCCGATATAAACGAATTTGATTGGATTATCTTCACAAGTCGAAACGGAATCACAGCATTTTTTCAGCGTATAAATGATTTGAATATTCCTATATCTTTAGTACAAAAATGCAACTTATGTGCATTAGGAAAAGATGCAGAAAGCTTATTGTCTTTTTGTGGCAAGGTGGATTTAATCCCAACAGAATCTAGCCCAACCGGAATTGTGGCTGAATTAGCGAAACTTCCACAAATTCATGAGAAAAAAGTGCTGATCCCGGCTCCAGAAGTTGTTGGTTTACCTGAGCCTGATGTTGTACCCAATTTAATTACAGATTTGCAACAATTGGGCATAGAAGTCACTCGCATACCCACATATATTACGCAAGGCTTAGATAAAACTATCTACGGTATGGAATTAAATTTGATGCGTGAAGGAATTATTGATGTAATTGCCTTTAGTAGCACGGCGGAAGTAGAAAGCTTTTTGACAATGGTCAACTCACAAAGCGATTACGAACATTGTGTTATTGCATGTTTTGGCCCTTATACAACTGCTAATGCCCAAAAGTTGGGTATGAATGTCTCTATCGTGGCTAGAAATTATAGTTCATTTGAGGGATTTGCTGAAGCGATCGCAGCATTTTTTACTCTTACTTCCGATTAAAACTAAGCGTCTCAAGATGTAAAATAATCAACCAGATTTCACTCTAGACTAGCTGCACATAAACCCGTAGTATCAAAAATGGAGTTTATATTGAGTTAGGAATTTTTATATGGCAACTTACAAGGTTACATTACGTATCCCAGAAGGCGATCACGCAGGTGAACACGTAATTGAAGTCCCTGATGATGAGTACATCCTAGAGGTCGCTAACGAGGAATATCATCTGGACTTGCCTTATTCCTGTAACGCTGGTTCTTGCTCTACCTGCACCGGCAAGCTGATTTCAGGTACAGTTAACCAAGACGATCAGAATTTCCTAGACAACGATCAAATTGACGAAGGATGGGTTCTCACCTGCGTTGCCTACGCTACTTCTGATTGCGTTATCGAAACCCATCAAGAAGAAGCGCTTAACGCTTAAGAACGGGTAAGGGTTAAGGGGATTAGTGTCATACTTAAGCCCCAACCCTTTTCAAATCTTGTTTCTCCGGCTGAAAATGCTGCTCATTGGGTTACGGCCTCCGTTGCTGGCGGTAGAAGCCGTCCATCGTATACGTTACCTTAAAAAAGGTGTGGAAATTAAGTTGCGATCGCAAATGGGTTTAGATGTGCAGCAACTTTTTGGTAATTTGCATTCTCTGAAAGATTAACCAAAACTTACAACCGCTCTAAGTCTGGATAAAAAAGGGGAAAGATAAGGAGACAGATGAGTTTGTTGTAGGCGCAGAATTATGGAATATCAGCGCTCACCCCAACCCTCTCCCGGAGGGCTACGGTGTATACACATCTTTGTATAAAACCAAAATCGTTGAAGATCCCCCTAAATCCCCCGATAA